>NZ_JARPLC010000068.1:0-6989 GCF_032350395.1 Limnospira sp. PMC 289.06 | reverse complement strand
GTCTTGTCAGAACTCCCACTAGCCAGGGTTTGATTATCCGGGCTGAATGCTACGGAATAAACCGAGTTAGAATGCCCCATGAGAGTTTTTTGTAGACAAGAATTGTTAGGGGGAAAAACAGGACGGACAGTATTTATAACTTGTGGAACAGAGAGTTGACAACCATCCACACGAGATAAAAGATGTCCTACCCATCCACCACCCACATTTCCAATACTCCATGAACCAACAACACCCAAAGGAAGGTGTCCTTCTGGTGCAGTAATATCAAAAATAATATCTTTCCAACCCAACCAATTTTGGGATTTTTTCCATCCTACCCTTTCTCCAAAAGATTCCCAAATTGTTGAGTTACACTCTTTGGTTCCCCCCAAACTTTTATAGATGCGTTGCTGCACAGAAAAACCAAAGCGCCCATGGCTATATTTGAGCCATAATTGGTCAATAGTGCGGAGGTCTTTACAGGGAAATTTCTCAGTAGTTGTACTATCTAACCAACCTTTGTCTTCCCGCTTACCCACAACTAAGATAACGCGCCTTGTTTCCTCGTCTGCTTCTTTCCACTTCCCCCCAGCGAGTAAGTCACGCAACCTTCTGTAGTCCATCCCCACGGCGGACTTTAATTCCCCCCCTTCCCCTACAGGCTTAGGAGGAAGAGGCGGACTAACAACATTCATCACCTCTTCCACAGACTGATAACGGTGTTTTGGTATAGGATTTGCTAACTTATCCAAAATATTACCCAATTCATCACTGACAACATTCCCATTCAATGAATCTCGCCACACCCATTTTCCATTCATCGGGTCATATAAATCAAAGGGGCTAACTCCTGTTAATAAATGCAGACAAGTTACCCCTAAACTATATAAATCACTCATAAATACAGCTTTCCCCATAGACTGCTCCGGGGCGCAATATTCCGCCGAACCGATAATTGTTCCAGTAGCTGTGCGCTGCTGTTGTTGGACGACCTTAGCTGCCCCAAAATCTACTAAAAATAACTTATTATCACTACGGCGGCGAATGATATTCTCTGGTTTAATATCTCTGTGAATTACCTGCTGACCATGAACAAACTTTAAGATTTTCAACAGTCCTATTAATAATCCTCTCACCTGGGTTGGTGAAAAAAAACCGTTTTGATCTAACTCAGATTTTAGGGTTTCCCCTTCGACAAACTCCTGAACCAAATATTGACGATTATCTGTGGTGAAATAAGCCATTAATTCGGGAATTTGGGGATGTTTGCCCAGTTGTTCTAAACGTTGTGCTTCTTGTGCAAATAATTGAGAAGCCTTTTCGGTACTGTCTGTTCCTTGAGCTTGGGGGAGGAATTGCTTAATTACACAATAGGGTTTTGAGGGTTTATCTTCGTCAATAGCCAGAAATGTCCGACCAAAACCGCCTTGTCCTAAAATTGACTGGGGCGCATACCTTTCTCGCAGGAGTAACTTGTTACCGCACTTTTGGCAAAATTGGGAAGTATCAAGGTTAGGCTGGAGACAGTCGGGGTTGAGACATTGACGCATAGGTTCATACTAGAGACTGTTTCTTTATGGATAATAAAAACTTTCTGGCTATGATATCATAAATAAGGATTCATGAACTACTCTCCTTTTTTCTGGTGGGAGAAATAATTGAGCAATTTTTGAACTCCCCTGTCCCGGTATGGGAAAGGAGTTGGGGGTGAGGGTTGAGAGTATGGTTGAGCAGGAAAGACAGACCGACGCACTGGTTGATATTTGATGACCAAAAACTGAAAACCCGGCTTCGGCAAAGAAACCAGGTTTTCTGTTGTCACAATGTCTTAATTAGACTTATTCACCATCATCAGTTTCCGACTGCTGAAAAGCCTTAGCAGTTTTCTCTTTATCCAACTTGAGAATCAGCACGCCGAGAGGAGGCAGACACAAATCAAGGGATTGGGGATAATTATGGAACCACCACTCATCAGTCCATTTTCCGCCCAAATTACCCATATTGCTGCCGCCGTATTCGCCAGAATCGCTATTAAACAATTCCGTATAGAAACCGACTTCGGGAACGCCGACGCGGTAATGGCTATGGGGTTGGGGGGTGAAATTACAAACCACCACTACGAACTCATCGGTATCTTTAGAGCGGCGGATAAAAGAGACCACGCTATGGCGATTATCGGTACAATCAACCCACTGGAACCCGGCTTCCGCAAAATCCTGGTCATAGAGGGCGGGTTCACTGCGGTAGAGAGTATTTATATCTTTAAAAAAGCGCTGAATCCCTTTGTGTGCATCAAACTGCAACATTTCCCATTCCAAGGTTCCCCAAGCATTCCACTCCTTCCATTGAGCAAACTCCATCCCCATAAAGATAGTTTTCTTACCAGGGTGAGCAAACATATAGGTAAATAAAGCCCGGACATTAGCAAATTTTTGCCAATCATCCCCTGGCATTTTACCGAGGATATTGCTTTTACCATGTACGACCTCATCATGGGACAAGGCTAACATGAAATTCTCGCTGTGGTGATACCACATACTAAAGGTAATGTTATTTTGGTGGAACTGGCGGAACCAGGGGTCCATGTGGAAATAATCCAACATATCGTGCATCCAACCCATGTTCCACTTGAGGTTAAAGCCTAAGCCACCGACATAGGTAGGCCAGGAAACCATTGGCCAGGAAGTGGATTCTTCAGCAATGGAGAGGATACCAGGGAAGTAGCTAAAAATGACATGGTTAGTCTGGCGAATGAAGTCAGCAGCTTCGATATTTTCGCACCCGCCATAATCGTTAGCGACCCATTCCCCATCTTCGCGACAATAGTTGAGGTAAAGCATGGAAGCGACAGCATCAACGCGAATGCCATCGATGTGATACTTCTCAAACCAGAACAGAGCATTAGCTACCAGGAAGTTACGGACTTCATTGCGGGAGTAATTAAATACTAGGGTTCCCCATCCTTTGTGTTCACCTTTGCGGGGGTCTCCGTGTTCGTAAAGGTGGGTTCCGTCAAAGAATGCTAACCCGTGACCGTCTTTGGGGAAGTGACCAGGTACCCAGTCCACGATTATCCCAATACCGTTTTGGTGACACTTATCTACGAAGTACATAAAATCTTCGGGGGTGCCAAATCGGGAAGTGGGAGCATAGTAGCCTGTAACCTGATAACCCCAGGAGCCATCAAAGGGGTGTTCGGCAACTGGTAGAATTTCGATATGGGTAAAACCTAGTTCTTTGACGTAGGGAATCATTTGATCGGCCATTTCCCGATAGGTAAAGAACCGACTACCAGGATCAAGTTCTACGGCTTGGACTGGAGGCTCAACGGTTCCATCGGGTAATGTGTGGGGTTCAGAAAAGGGAGCGCGATTCCAAGAACCTAGGTGACATTCATAAACGGAGACGGGGTGGTCGAGGGGGTCGGTGTTCCGCCGCTTTTCCATCCATTCGTCATCGTTCCACTTGTAGTTATTTAACTCAGCTACAATTGAAGCGGTTTTGGGTCGGACTTCCTGTTGGAAGCCGTAGGGGTCGGATTTTTCGTAAATGTGACCCTCGAAGTTTTTGATTTCGTATTTGTAGGCTTCTCCTGCGCCAATTTCAGGAATAAAGAGTTCCCAGACTCCGTTACCAAATTTCCGCATTTGGTGTTTGCGACCATCCCAGTGGTTAAAGTTCCCCAGAATTGAGACGTTGCGAGCGTTGGGAGCCCAAACGGCAAAGTAGACGCCATCCACGCCATTTAGGTTCATGGGGTGAGCGCCGAGTTTTTCGTAAATACGATGGTGATTACCTTCGGTGAATAGGTGAATATCAAAATCGGTTAATTTGGGGGAACGGAAAGCATAGGGGTCGTGGGTGACGCGCTCGTGTTCTCCTTCCTTGAAGCGCAGTTTATAGTTTTTCAGTTCGGGAATATCAATAACACACTCGAAGAAGTGGGGGTTATGAACGGAGTACATGGGGTACTCTTTCCGTTCTTCGGGTAGTACAACCCATGCTGCATCAGCGGTGGGGAGATAGGCTCGCACGGCCCATAGGCTTTTTCCATCTTTCTCAATTTGATGGGGGCCTAGGACTTCAAAGGGGTCGTGGTGATGGTTCCAAACAATCTTGTCAATCTGATCTAATGCTATGGTCATGGATATCAAACGCTCTACAACAAAAAGATTACTAGAGTTAACACTCCCACAAATTCAATTTAATGGGATTTCTTCGACTGCCAGCACAGAAACGCGGTTCTGAACCTACAGTCCCTAGATCGAAAAAGGCATTTAGGCTATGGGGTAGCCAGCCAGCTTTCGGTGTGTGTTCTGGAGGCAGCACACAACCACATTGGTCAACTGTAAGCTAGATCATCGGTTCCAATCAGCCTTAATTCCTCGATCGCCAATTGGCTAATTGCTCGGTGAATTTGAGCCGCGATCGCGTCCTAGGAGTTTCCGCCTAAGTATTGCCGTTACAGAATCGGGCATTTGGATTAGGGGCTAATTTAACACAAGTATACAAAGTTGGGTGAAACTTGGGACATTTATCGGCCAAAATTCATGGTTCAAGATACACCAGAGCATATCATCTGTGGTACAATAACCCTAATGTTTTTGTGGTTGCCTGAAAGGTCTGAGCAAAACTAACTAACTAACATTGTGATCAGGTGTAAGTGATGACTGTTGCCTTTAAACCCCGCCGCCCCAGTAAACGGGTCGAGGTGAATCCTTTTGTACAGGTCCGAAAGTCTCACAATGTGATTCCTCTCGATCGCATTCGTCAGAACCGGATGGTCAAACCGACTCCCTACTCCCGGGAGGAATCTCCCATTAGGACGATAGAGGCTAAAACTACAACAGTGGTGGAAGTGCTGCCTAGGCGGCAGGAACTACCGCTATGGTTGAAGGGCTTAATTACGGTGAAACAAATATCATCGGTGGCAGCCTGTGTGTTGATGGGAGGTGCTATGACTTTCTATGGGCTGAAGGTTTATGGGGAGTCTCGCTGGACAGGAGAATATCCGAGACTAGAACATCTGCGACAACAAGAGCAACAACTGCGGCTGGCTAAGGAAATACTCAAACATACTATTGTAGAATCAGCTCAAGATCCTGATGCGGGTTTGGAAATTCCTACGCCAGATAATATTATATATGTACAACCGGCAGAGCCGCGTCCGGCTACGGGGCGAGAACTTTCCTCGATTGTCAATCCTCCCTGGTCTTCGCCACCTCAAACAAATCAGCCTTTGGCTTATTAGCGATCGCTAGATGGTTGTTAAGCGTCTATATAGCCTACAACCCCTATTCTACCGTTACTTAGGTGTTACTCAAAGCCATAACAGAGTAACAAGTGAGTAAAAAATGAGTAACGCTACTGATACCCCTACAGTAGGGGGAAAGGGCAACTACGATGAGAGTTACGCTAGATTCTTGAAAGCCTATCAAGACTTTAAAGGGGAATGTCCCAAAGGAGTGACACTCAAACTACAAAAGTCCGGGGCTAGGTACAATCTACTATTGCAGTTTAAGCAACCACCTACCGGAAAACGACTACCCAAAACGGCTAACCTTGAGTGTACTCCAGAAGGGGTGATAGACGGCGTTAAGAAAGCTAAGTTGGTATCTGAAGCCCTAGGGACTATCACTAGCGCTAGTGAATTTTGGGATTGGTACGATGCGACTATCTTAGGAAAGAACCAGATTGAGGATAATCTGATAACTTACCGGGACATCTTTAAACAAATTGAGGATGAGTATTTTGCGGGGTACAACCGCAACACAGGAAGGAAACGTTCCCGCGATATCGCTAGCGACTTAGCATCTTACGAGTCTACTAAAGGGACATATTTCAAGTTGTTTCCTAATTGGGATGAATATCCTAGCTGGGAGAGTTTCAAGGCTATGCTATATATTCCCTTGCAGAATGGAGAACAATTAGTAGGCTCCAAAACCTTCAAGGAACGTTACTACATCTTAAAAGCCATAGCTGAGAAATCACCTAACAAAGACCATTTACTCAAACAGCTTGAACCTATTAACGCCAAACAAACACAATTCAGAAAGAAACAACGGATAGCTGTTGATGTATTTAAGGATTGGTGGCTTAATACTAAACAGGAAGCCTATAACATTAAAAACCCTCAACATCAATTAACAAGGCATAATTGGTTATGGGTGACTGGTATGGCGGTAATGTACGGGTTAAGACCTACTGAGATAGCCGCCGCCGTTAATCTAACTAAGCCATTTGTAACGGATGATGGTATCACTATCAAAGCACTATCAGACCCTGATAATCAAGACAATTACTTGGTATTAGGAGATTACACTTACTTTACTGACTCAGAAGGTCGGAAAGTGAGTATCAAAACAGGGGGAAGGATTGTAGCTCCAATTCCCAGCCCTGAAATGTTTGAGTTTCTGGAATTGAAAAAACCTTTATTGCCTCAATACACCCCTAAAAAAGGCAGTAAACCCAAAAGCATAGTTACAGGCTTTGAGACAACGTTTAGTCAACGACTTCAATTCATGAAATGCCCGGTAACCCAAAAATATGCTTTTCGTAGGCTGTACAACCTGTTAGGTGAAAAGTATGGACTACCTATCGAGTTGCGAGCGAGACTTATGGGTCATAGCACAATCGTCAACGAGAGTAAATATAAAACAAAAGGGATTGACGCTACCTTAGAAGTTCTCGATGGATGCTCTAAGTTACCTATACCATTGGATGTAGCCATAGAACGGTTAACAGCGTTAGGGTTTGATGTTGACACTCCAGAAGCTAAGGCATTTCTCAGAGTTATCTATCAGATAGATTAATCTAATCGTCAACCTTTCATAAATTAACACCCCTAGACTAAACCCCTAGGGGTTATTTTATGGCTACAAATTGATGGATCCTGTTATGGCTTTGAGTAACACCTAAGTAACGGTAGAATAGGGGTTGTAGGCTATATAGACGCTTTGATTGCGCCACAACGTGTTAACTATAAACCCTTATCCTAACAGCGATAG
>NZ_JARPLC010000067.1:0-27609 GCF_032350395.1 Limnospira sp. PMC 289.06 | reverse complement strand
ATCGGAAGTGCGTGGCATGATTCGGCTCAATGGGCTATTCAAGGTTTCAGCAGGGCTGGTTCCCCACTCTCCCACCTCGCATTAGCAGGTGGGAGTTCTTGAAGATTTTTTCCCAGGTATGGATGGCCAATTATATAATTCAAGCCGAACCATATTCGTACTGCGTAAGTAATTGTATCCGACAACAGCCTCAGTAGAAAAGAAAAAAAGCCCGGTTTTATTGAACCGAGCCATCAAAATCAATTCACAATCTTTTAAGGATTGACCGTTTAAGCAGTAGTTTTCGGTTCCGTAGCCGTCGGTTCATCATCACGGAACACCACCCGCAACAAAGGCGGAGCCACAAAAGTAGTCAGAATCACCATCAAGATAATTGCCACATCCAGAGAAGGCGACAAAGCCCCACTGTCAGAACCTACCGCCGCAAATACCAAACCCACCTCGCCCCGGGGAATCATACCGACCCCGATCGCCAATCGGTTGATATTCTCCACACCAAACACGCTAAACCCAGAGATAACTTTTCCGAAAATTGCCACAACAATCAGAAAAGAAGCAATCACCAATCCCTGGCGGTTGTCAGGAACAGCAGGATTAAGAACCTCTAAATTAGTTTTCGCCCCAACCGTGACAAAAAATATCGGTACCAACACATCAGAAATCGGTCTAGTAAGTTCTTCGAGTTCCTTTCCTGGTTCAGTTTCATCCAAGACTAACCCCGCAGCAAAAGCCCCCAAAATCGCCTCTAAACCAATAGCAGCAGCGATATAAGACAGCAACAGCGCCAGAATAAAAGCCGGAATCACAATCCGACCACGGGTTTTAAACTGTTTAGCCAGAGTCACAAAAGTATCATTAAAGAACCTTCCCAGCAAGATTGCGCCTACCAGAAACACAGTGGCACTGATAATCAGGAAGATAATGTTAGTAACATCGATCTCTCCGGTTTTGGCTAAACTAGCGACCACTGCGAGGACAATAATTCCCAAGATGTCATCCATGACCGCCGCGCCGAGAATAATTTGACCTTCCTTAGAAGACAAACGGCCAATTTCAGCTAACACACGGGAAGTAATCCCGATACTGGTAGCAGTCAAAGCAGCACCGGCGAAAATTGCAGCCACAGGGGGAACATTAAACAGGAGAATTAAGCCAATGGTTCCGGCGAAAAATGGAGCCACGACCCCCACAATTGCCACCACTAGGGATTGAACCCCTACTTCCAGCAGTTCACGAATATTGGATTCTAAGCCAATTTCAAATAGTAGGACGATCACCCCAATTTCAGCGAGAACGGAGATCACCTCACTTTGAGCCTCAAAGGTGGCTCCAGCTGCACTTATATCTAACCCTGCTGTCGATGACAGTATTTGCATGATCACCGAGTCAGAAGCGCCGACACCACCTTCAGGAAATACGACTAAGTGCAGAGCTGAAATACCAATGACTACCCCGCCGACTAATTCTCCTAAAACTGGGGGAAATCCTAACCAGTTGAAGAACTCGCCGCCAACTTTGCTGGCTGTATAAATGGCAACTAGGCTCAGTAGCACCGCCAATAACACTATATTCCCATCAGCTTCGGGAGCTTCGCTAATTCCCTCGATGGTGTTTGCCAACAGTGGCACGGGATCAACTCCTAAAGATGAAAACATGGAAAATGGGGAGATTATCCCGAAAAGTGATAGAACCATCCATTTTGTTAAAACTCGTTCCTGTCTACTGTAGCGAAAAGTGGGATCACATCAACTTTTGTATTAGTTATACATGGGTTACAACTCTCAAATTATTCCACAATTACCGAGTCTCCTAGGGTGCGTCAGAACTCGCCGATAGGACTGACGCACGTTATCAGTGGCTGATTTTCTAAAATACCCGATGTTTCAGAGATGGCATTTGGCGACGCACTTGCTCGAGGCGGGTGGGTTCAATATCAGCTAAGGCGACTCCTGGCTGATCACCCCCATCAGCTAGTATCATTCCCCAAGGATCAATAATCATGGCGTGACCGTGGGTGTGGCGGCGGCCATAGTGACAGCCAGTTTGGGCTGGAGCAATTACATAACAAGTATTTTCGATCGCCCTAGCTTTTAGCAAAACTTCCCAGTGATCTTTCCCGGTATAGGCGGTAAAGGCGGCGGGAACAAATAACACCTCGGCTCCCCGTTTAGATAAATGCCGATACAATTCTGGAAACCGCACGTCATAACAGACAGATAAACCCAACTGACCTAATTCTGGGGAATTGTAAACAGGTGGGAAATCTGTCCCAGCTTTCACTGTTGCCGACTCACAGTAAGTGTTTCCATCAGGCACATTTACATCAAAAAGATGCACTTTTTCATATCGTGCCAACTCTTGACCATTGGGGTCTACTAACAAGGCGGTATTGCAGACTTTACCTTCTCCTTTGGGAACGGGAAACCCTCCACCCAAAAGGGTTACCTGAAAACGTTGGGCTGTAGTTTTCAGGAATTTTTCGGTGGCTTCGGCAATTTCTGAACCCTGGATAAGTTTATCTTCTTCTTCACCCATAAACGAGAAGTTTTCGGGTAAGCCAATTAATTCAGCGCCTTGACGAATAGCTAGTTCAATTAAATCGCGAGATTCTGCCAAATTTTTCTGCAAATCAGGCAGACTGGTCATTTGGATCGCGGCAGCAGTATAGGATTTCATCGATACGGAATTAGAAAAATAAGTGATTTTTATTAGGGTCAATAATCCCCCTAGGGGGCAGGTATCCTTGGACAAGATCATAGGGGCAATTTATCATCACCCCTATAAATATTAATCTCTTGTTAATTATGCGATCGCCACTTAGGGCGACCTGCCCATTTTTCGGGTTTTAGTCCCTAGAGGGGATGAAACAGAAGGTCGGGGAAAAACCGATTAAATTCGATCAGAATACCAGCAGTAATTAACAGCCAAACCGCTGCCAAAACCGGGACGGTAGACAAATATTTCAAAAAGTTCTGCATGAATTGAGCCTCCTAATTGATATGCCAAACATTCGATACAATTTGGGAAAAAGTCCCTTAACCTAACCCGTAACCTAACCCGTGAAAGGCTTAGGCCACAACCGCGCATCTCTTAGCGAGGAGAAACGGTGATTTCATTATCTTTAGCAAACATTTCCCCGGTGGTCATTTCTTTGAGAGCAGCCAGAGGCCAGAGAAATCCACCCAGCATCAATTGCACAGCTTTGGGAACATCGATAATGATTTCCTTTTCGGTGGCTTTTTTATCTTTACCAGCATACTGGAGGTAAGAACGACCTACCCAACCAATCCATCCGGCGATATACAAGAATAGAACACTGGGGATTAAGAAATCGCCAGCGTGGGACAGGCTACCATCTACAATCAGGTGAGGTAGGCCATCTTCGCCACAGAGTTCTTGGGAATAGCGCTCGAACCGAGCTTTGGCTTGGTCTGGGTTAGCACTGCGGGCGATAGAAGTTTGGGCCCGTTGCTGAAATGCGGCCGAATCAGAGCAGGGAGTCAGGTTATAAGCCTCGGCTGCTGCGCTACCACCGAACCAAAGACCGAGAGCGAGAACTAGAGCCAACAATCGTCGCATAGATTTGTTTCCTTTTGTTACAAAACAATAAGTTTTTTGTACAATCCCAACGGATTAAGGACTTAGGAGCCATCTTACTTTGAATTTAGACTCTTGACACCCATTTAATCTCGTTGTGGGGATAAGCTACTAGATGTAACTCAATCATTTGATTAAATTTATCAGCCAATGGCAACAGTTTTAGCAATTGAAACAAGTTGTGACGAAACTGGGGTAGCAATTGTAAAGAATCGTGAAGTTTACAGTAATGTGGTGGCCTCTCAAATCCCTATCCATCGCCCCTATGGGGGGGTAGTGCCGGAGGTGGCTTCGCGGCAACATTTGGAAATGGTCAACCCCCTAATTACTCAAGCACTCATGGAAGCTGATCTGGACTGGACTGATATTGATGCGATCGCTACTACCTGCGCTCCGGGGTTAGTAGGAGCGCTATTAGTGGGAATCACAGCGGCCAAAAGTTTAGCCATGGTTCACCAGAAGCCATTTTTAGGAATCCATCACCTAGAAGGTCACATCTACGCCTCCTATCTCAGTGAACCCGATTTAAAACCACCCTTTCTGTGTTTATTAGTTTCTGGGGGCCACACCAGTTTAATTCGGGTCATCGGTTGTGGTCAGTATGAAACCTTGGGTCAAACCCGCGATGATGCGGCGGGAGAAGCCTTTGATAAGGTGGCTCGTTTACTTAACCTCGGTTATCCAGGGGGCCCAGTTATCGATCGCCTTGCAGCCAGTGGCAACCCCCAAGCCTTCCCTCTCCCAGAGGGTCGCATTTCCCTACCTGGGGGCGGCTATCATCCCTATGATTCCAGCTTTAGCGGCCTGAAAACGGCTGTCTTACGTTTGGTGGATAAATTAAACCAAAAAGGGGGAGAACTGCCCGTGGCAGACCTCGCAGCCAGCTTTCAGGACACAGTTGCCAGGGGGTTAACCAAACGAGCGATCGCCTGCGCCCTCAATTACCAATTGGATACTATTACCGTTGGGGGGGGAGTAGCTGCTAACAGTCGCCTCCGTCATTTGTTACAGGAAGCAGCTACGGAAAACCATTTAAGGGTTTTGTTCCCTCCGATGAAATTCTGCACTGATAATGCGGCGATGATCGCCTGTGCGGCGGCGGATCACCTTGAACATGATCACACCTCCCCTCTCACCTTGGGGGCTTATTCTCGCATGGCGATCGCCGATGTCATGAAACTCTTTGAAAATTAGCACCAATCTCCGGGGGGGTGTTGCTACGTCTTAATCACAAGACATTCTGAGTGGCGATCGGTTGTACAAAGCGATGGTTAGCCCGCACAAAACAATTACTCGCCGCCCCTTGTTCATCAGTACGTTCAACATACATCCAGGGTTGGTTTTCGTTATCATAAACAATACCAAATCCTGCCGGACCCAGATTAATCTCAAAATCCTGTCCTTGTTTGATAGTCCCCACTACTGGCCAGTTTTTGATATTCATAGTCACCTGACCCTGGTTAGCCAGAAGTTGATCATAGCTGCTGAGATTATCAGCCATGCGACAGTTTAAACCGTTGGGGTCTCTGTCTGTCACTTCCCAGGTGGTATGAGTTGACCGGGTATAATCACCATTATCTCTGGGTTTCGGTAAATTCATACCCCCCTGACCCGGTTGCGCCAGAGAAGGGGGATTTTGAATTACTGTAGGTACAGGACCGGCTGGGGCCACCTGAACCGCATTACTTTGGGCTTGAGGGTTTTTCTGGCAGGCGATCGCACTTACCCAAACCAGCCCCAGCAGAGAGACAAAACCGATTGTTTTAAAAGTTTTAGTATTCATAGCGTCACATATAACTCAATAGGTTCTCCGGTGAGGCTAAATGCCCGCACCTCTATAATCTTCACTTTCACCAGTTCACCTGAGAGTTCCGCCAAATTCCCTTTAAAAAACGTCAGACGATTACCACGGGTACGTCCCATCACCTGGCTGGGGTCTTTGGGGTTTGTGCCTTCCACTAATACCTCCTCAATGCGATCGCGGTATCTTTCCGATCTCTCCATAGCCTTCACATTCACCAGTCGATTTAACCGTTGTAGGCGATCGGCCTTCACCTCCTCCGAAAGCTGATTTTCCCACAACGCCGCCCCAGTTCCCGGACGGGGGGAATAAGCCGCCGTGTTCAACAGGTCAAAAGCAATATCATCAACCAGTTTTAGGGTATTCTCAAACTGCGCCTCTGTTTCTCCCGGAAACCCCACGATCGCATCAGCACTAATTGACGCATCGGGAATATACTCGCGAATAGTATTAATAATCCGACGATATTTTTCATGGGTGTATCCCCGCGCCATCGCCCTTAGCACATCATTATCTCCCGACTGAAACGGGATATGGAAATGTTCGCACACCTTCGGAAGTTCCGCACAGGCGCGAATTAATCTTTCTGTAAAATAGCGAGGATGACTCGTAGCGAAACGGATACGCTCAATACCCGGTATGTCATGCACATAATAGAGCAGGTCTGTCAAAGTGTGTTGGTGGCGACCGTCTGGCGTAGAACCGGGGAGGTCGCGGCCATAGGCATCAATATTTTGTCCCAGCAGTGTAACTTCTTTATAACCCGCCCTCGCTAATTCTTCCATTTCCGCCCGGATAGCTTCCGGGGTGCGGGACTGTTCGGTTCCTCGGACGTTGGGAACTACGCAATAGGTACAGCGTTCATTGCAACCATAAATCACATTCACCCAGGCGGTGATATTGCTATCTCGGCGGGGTTTGGTGATGTCTTCCACAATATTAATCGGTTCAGTCGCCACCACCTGGGAACCCTCAAAGACTTGTTCTAATAGGTCTTGGAGACGGTTGGCGTGTTGGGGTCCCATCACCAAATCAAGTTCAGGAACCCGACGCAGCAGCGCTTCTCCTTCCTGTTGGGCGACGCATCCCGCTACAATTAGGGTCAGGTTCGGATTTTCCTGTTTCCGTTTCGCTTGTCTCCCCAGGTAGGAGTAGACTTTCTGTTCCGCGTTATCGCGAATGGTACAGGTGTTGTAAAGCACGATATCAGCTTGGTTTGGGTCCTCAACGAAGGTTAACCCCATTTCGTCTAAAATGCCTGCCATGCGTTCGGAGTCGGCTTTGTTCATTTGACATCCGAAAGTGGTGATATGGTAATGGCGGGGTTGTGTGGTCATGGTTGGATATTAGGGATAACTTATCGATTGGTCTATCAGTTGAATGACCATTATAATTGAATGGTTGGCTTTGTGATTTTTTATGTCTAAGCGAATTCAGGTTTTGATGGTTGGTGCGATCGCTTTGCTGTCCTTGGGGGTGGCGACTTGGTACACTCATTTTGAGTTATCCCTGCTCACCGGTTTATTATTAGCGATCGCTTCTAAGGGTATACGGCGGCGACGCTATCATCAAGATTATTCCTCCGAAGATTCCCCAGATATTTAAATCTTGGGGCTTCCTGAGCGACTAATTAGCGCCACTTCCTAAGATATACAGACTGATTAAAGTGCCGCTATTCCATAAACTGTGTAGCAACATGGGAGCCAAGAGATTGCGCGATCGTGTATAGACAAACCCCAGGACAATTCCTAACACAAATAAAGGCAAAATTTCCGAGACATTCAAATGAGCCACAGCAAACAGTAACCCACTGGCTATAATTGCACCCCACAGCGGAAAATAGCGGGTTAACGAAGGTAACAGAAACCCCCGAAATAATACCTCCTCAAACCAAGGTGCTGCTATAGAAGCCGTAAAGAAAAATATCCCTAAAGCTACCGGATCTCGATTTTCCAAAGCTATGGGTAATATCGGATTACTTCCCCCTTGACCATCCCATAATCTTTGATTCACTAAGGAAGTTAAAATCACTAAGGGTAAAGCTACGCAATAGCCACCGAAACCCCAGAATAACCAACTATCCCATAATTTGAACCTAAACCAACCTTCCGGGAGAGGGAAAAATGATTTTATAGACAGATATAAAACCCCCAAACCACCACCCACTAAAATCATATAAGTTAGGAGGATATAAAAGGCTTGCAGTCTCACATCTCCCGCCGCTCTTAAACCCAGGAGTTGAAAAATCAGCGGGATTAACAACTGTCCAACTAGGAAAAACCCTAAAACAAACACTTGCACAATCGTTTCCGCTGTCCAAGGTACAGACCATTCTACATCAGCATTGCGGTTGATAATTGCCTGTTCACGTTTCAGGAACCATTGCACCCCTAAAATGATAGATAGGATAATTCCCGACACCAACCCGAACCCAGGAATAGCCGAAACAATGGCTAATTTATAAACAGCATTTTCTGAGGTTTCCTGTTGTTGATTATTGAGTTGTTGTAAGACATCTTCACGGTTTTGTAAATCGTAGAGTTGGGCTAAACCTTGAAAGCGGAACCAACCCTCTAAATTTGCCTGTAAAATATCTTCGTCATCAGCCCCTATATCTGGTGGCTCTGTCCAGAGTCCTACTAATACTTGAGCCGTGGCACTGGTGGGATAATTACCATTGTTAGAAATGAGGGATTCCCAAGTGGCGATCGCCTTTTGGGAGTCTCCCAGCACCGCTTGCATAATGCCAATTCGCAATTCTAACTCACCTATGGTCTGTGCTAATTCTCCCCGCGAAAATTCTGAAGGCTGATTGGGTTGTAGTCGCTGTAAATTTTGGTAGTTAGACTCCTGCACCTTTTGGTATTGTTGGAGCGCAGAATTAACCGCATCTTTACCGATGATATTATCTCGTAGGGTTAGCCAATTCGCCCGGTCTTCCGTCTGTGGTTCCCACTCAGAAGCCTGGAGAACTAAATTGGTCTGATACAGTTCCAGACGGCTTTGAATTTGGGGCTGAGTCCAACTTCCCAGTAGGCTTAAAGTTACATATAGTATAGATATAAAAGTGAGAATGCTTAAAATTATCTGTTTTAATTTCATGTACTTTCTGTTACCGTCAATTTTTATCAATGAGACTTACCATTGGGGATGGCTGGCCAAAAGTTCAGCCATTTGAGTAGCAGGTAAAGGCCGAGAAAAGAAATATCCTTGTCCGCCATTACATTGGAGTTCTCGCAGTTGTGCAAGTTGTTCGGGGGTTTCTATTCCCTCAGCTACCGCTACCATGTTTAAAGTTTTAGAGATACCAATGATAGCAGGAATTAGCCCCAGGTTTTCAGGAGTTCCATCTAAAAGACTGACAAAAGACTTATCAATTTTAATGGTGTCCACCGGGAAGGCGTGTAAATAACTTAGGGAAGAGTAGCCTGTACCAAAATCATCGAGACTTAAACCGATGTGGCGATCGCGAAATTGAGTTAAAATAGTCCGGGCTGTTTGTGTATGTTCGACGATCGCACTTTCCGTCATTTCTAATCTCAGGCATTTAGGATTTAAACCACTTTCAGCCAGGATATCATCAACGGTAGCAATGAGATCCGCTTGGGTAAACTGTCTGACAGAGAGATTTACACTAATGCTAACAGATTCATCCACCAATTTCTGTTCTTGCCAATGTTTGAGTTGATGACAGGCTTCTACCAGCATCAAAGTTCCAATAGTAGTAATTACCCCCATTTCCTCAGCCAAGGGGATAAACATACCAGGGGAGACCAAACCCCGTTGGGGATGTTGCCAGCGCACCAAGGCTTCCATGCTATAAATTTTACCAGTTTCCAGATTAATAATTGGCTGATAATAAGCCATTAATTCTTGATTGTCTAGTGCCCGTCTCAGGTCAGTTTCTAACCCCAATAAATCGAGGGCTTCTTTGTGCATAGCCGGGTCAAAAATATGATATTGTCCCCGTCCTAGGGCTTTAGCACGATACATAGCTGTATCTGCATCTCGCAATAAATGTTCGGGTTTTTCATAGCTCGTATTACTGAGAACCACACCGATACTCATATTAATAAAAATCTCTCGGCTATAGATTTGAAACGGACCCGACATCACCTCAAGAATAGAATCAGCTAGATTCCTTACCTGTTCAATTTTATTAACATCATGTATAATAATTGCAAATTCATCTCCGCCTAAACGGGATAGCAAATCATTAGTTTTGAGTATTTTTTTAATGCGATCGCCAATAGCAATTAACAATTCATCTCCCACCGTATGCCCCAAGGAATCATTGACCACCTTAAAGCGATCGCAATCCATAAACAGCACCGCAAAACCCCGAATATTCCCCTCCTTTAAATTGTTCATTGCCCCAGATACCTGCTCCATAAATAAAGTCCGGTTGGGCAGTCGTGTCAACGGGTCATGCAGAGCCATTTCCAATAACTTAGCATTAGCCATTTCTAATTGTTGAGTGCGTTCTTTAACCCTAGCTTCTAACTCAGTATTTAACTCGAGAATTTTCTTTTCCGCCGCCTTCAGCATCAGGTGATTTTCCACCCGAACTAGAACCTCCTCCATTTGAAAAGGCTTTGTAATATAGTCTACACCGCCAGACCCAAAGGCTTTCACCTTATCAAACACATCATTTAAAGCACTGAGAAATATTACCGGAACCTTAGCCAAATTTTGATTATTTTTTAATTCTTTACAAACCTGATATCCATCCATTCCCGGCATCATAATATCCAGTAGAATCAAATCTGGCGGCACTGTCTTAACCGCCATCAAAGCCATTTTACCATTAACAGCCTTGCGGACATTGTATCCTTCCATCATCAAAATTTCCGACAGAAGGTGTAAATTTTCCGGCTTGTCATCAACTACTAAGATATCTGCTTTTGGTGTATCCACTTATTTTCACTCAATTCGGTATTTGTCGGATATTAGGTGCTTCCGGCTTGGTTTGTTCTACCAATTCCAGGACCTTATCAAACTGAAAACTTCCCACCCATTCTGTGATTGTATTAGCCAGATTACTGTATTGAGTGGGAATCTCTTCAATCAGGTCTAACAGTAGTAAATCACTCCCCTGAGCCGCAGCAGAATAGACCTGATCGAGCCAATATTCTGGCATTTCTCTGATTTGTTCTAAGTTAAGTTGTGATGGTTCGGTCTGGTCATGATCTTGGGAAGAATTCAAATTTACAGACATCTCCGGCTGTGTATTGTAAATATATTGCACACCCAGATATTGACTCAATTTACTGAGCAATTCTCCTCGCTGAAAAGGTTTTCGCAACAAATCATTGCATCCCACCTTCATAATATCCTGTCTTTGTTCCTCAAAGGCACTAGCTGTCAGTGCAATAATGATGGTCTCCCCACCCCCAGGCTGAGAGCGAATTTGGCGGGTAGCCTCATAACCATTGACCACAGGCATTCGCATATCCATAAAAATCAGGTCAGGGTTCCACTCTTGCCAAATAGCGATCGCCTCCGAGCCATTGTTAGCTGGTCGGACCGAAAAACCCAGGACACTCAGGAGTTCCACCAGCAATAAACGATTGCTTTCTCGGTCTTCAACCACCAAAATGCGATAGACTGGCTGATCAGCAGCCAAACCGATGACCCTATCCATAATAGATGCGATCGCCTGGTTTGGCTTGTCCTCACTCCTTTGCACTGGAATAGTAAACGAAAAAGTCGAACCCCGATTTAGACAACTACGAACCGTAATTTCATCACCCATTAGTTTGACAAATTGCTGTGCAATTGCCAACCCCAGACCGCTACCCTCGGAAGCATTTAAACCCGTTTCCGTTTGTGCAAAGGCTTCAAACAGTCCTTCACAGTCTTCGGGAGCAATTCCCAGCCCAGTATCTTCCACTTCAAATTGTAATAGATCTGAAGCATCCCGGTTTTGGTGAGAAACCCGAACAGTCACACTACCTTCATCAGTAAACTTAATGGCATTTCCCAATAAATTAATCAACACCTGACGCAATTTTTTCTCGTCAGCTTTAATATGCCTAATCAAACCTTTGGGGCGCTCAAAAATCAGATGTAAATTTTTAGAAGTAGCCCGCAATTTAAACAAATCTTCCAAACCCTGAAGAAACTCATACAAATCAAAGCCATTCACCTGAAGTGTCGCCCGTCCCGCCTCAATCCTAGACATTTCCAAAATATCATTAATCAGACCGAGAAGATGCTCACCCGACCGATTAATAATCTCAATATGTTGACGATTTTCGGGAGCCAGATTCTGGTTAGTAGACATCAGTTGAGCAAAGCCCAAAATCGCATTTAAAGGAGTTCTTAACTCATGACTCATATTCGCCAAAAACTCACTTTTAGAGCGATTAGCCGCATCGGCAATTTCCTTAGCCTGTTGCAGTTGTCTAGCCTGTTCTTGAGTTTTTGCCAACAATTCCGCCTGTTGAACAGCCACCCCCAACTGAGAGCCAATTTGTGTCACTGTGCGAATTTCAGCAGTCGTCCAAATGCGGGGATGATAATTCTGATAGACTGCCAATAATCCCCAAAGTTGATAGCCCGAAAAAATCGGGGTAATAATATAAGCCCTAGCTTGAAACTGTTTTAATAATTCCAGATAACAAGCATCGAAACCCATTTCATAAATATCATTCACACATCTATAACTGACCCCTTTTCCATAAATACCACCTTGATTTTGTTGCAAATAAGTATCCGAAATCACATGGCGATAATTAATTTCCTGAAAAGCACATTTTTCCTGTTCAATAGCGATGCGGGTAGCCTTACTATCTCGTAGAGGTCCGGCCGTAAGTTGCACCCAACCTTCAGCCACGGACTCAGCCATAAATTCTCCACTCCAGTCTTCCCGGAAGCGATAAACCAAAACCCGATCGCAATTTAAAACCTGTCTAAGTTCCCCAGTCGTAGCACTAAAAATCTGCTCAAGTTCCAAAGTTTTTCGCATTTGCTGAACCATTTGCAGAATAGAGCGTTCTTGTTCCGCCCCTTCCCGCAGAGCCTGTTCAGCCATTTTCCGGTCGGTAATATCAGTATGAAATCCCACCATACGATAGGGCTGGTTATGTTCATCCCAAAGAGCCACCCCCCTAGAGCGAATCCAGCGCCATTCACCATGATCTAATTCGGTGCGATATTCCACATCAAAAGCGGGAATTTCCTTAGCTAAATAGCTATTTAACATCTCTTTAACCCACAGGCGGTCATCTGGATGAACAATTTTTAGCGCCGAGTCCAAATTAGAGAAACAATCTAAATCCGGTTGGCAGCCGAACATAATTTTGCCTCGGGGGGACAGATAAACCTCATCGGTAGAAATATCCCAATCCCAAATGCCATCATTAGCACCCTCCACCGCCAGAGTAAATCTCTCTTGACTGCGCCTGAGAGCCTCTTCTGCCTGCTTTTGGTTAGTAATATCACTAATAGTACATATAACCCGCATCACCTCACCTCCCGGCTCGTGTAGTGTGGCATTCACCAATAACCACCGTCGCTGTTGAGTTGTCGGGTCATCAAACCCCAGAACCAGATGATGGACGGCTTCACCTGTGGCGATCGCCCTTTGTACAGGTAAATCTGACAAGGAAATTGGCGATCCATCCTCCATCACCAAATGCCAACCTTCTCCAAACACCTGAAGGCTATCTGGTTCAATATCGAGCCGTAAAAGATCCAAGGCGGCCTGATTAAAAACCAAAATTTCCGCCTTAGCATTCAGCAGCAACATTCCCACCTGCATTTGCTGAATCAAAGTCCGAAACTGCTGTTCACTGTCTTTTAAAACTTTTTCCCGCGCCAATTGATTGACCAATTTGTGATCCCATAACTTAGTTAACACAATAAAAAATAGACAGATCACCGTCCCCAATCCGACTGCGATCGCCAACCCAGAGGGACTCAAATGGGGATTCACAGTCAGACCAGAATCAATAGGCAGATTTAATCTGGGTACAAACTTAGTCGCCGACCTTCCTAGATAGTGCATTCCACTGACACCCAATCCCATAATCATGGCACTGATCACCTTTTGTGGAGTTTTGGCGACCACAGAATCATCGAGTAGTCGAAAAGCCAGCCACAGAGAAATCAAAGCTACATCAATAGCGATCGCCACAGAAAACACCACCAAACGGGCATCATAATCAGGATAAACCGACCCGCCGCCGGTTGTGACACCAGCCCCAGAAATATCCCAGAGGCCATAATAGCCATCAACAAAGACAACAAAGTCATCCACGGGTTATAACTAACCGATAGGGGCAACTCCAGCGCCACCATACCCGTAAAATCCATGGACCAGAAACCAGCCCCCATAGCGATCGCCCCTCCCAACAGCCAAAACTTCCACCGTTTCGCCGTCCATAGATCCTCACGGACTTGTATAGCCAAATCCATAGGGATATAAGAGGTAATCACAGCAATTGCCAAAGACAAAACCATCAAACCCCAATGGTAATCGCCTGTAATCTGATTATTCATAATCAATTTTGCCCAAGTCCTCAGCATTTCAACAGTCCCGTTAATTCAGAATCCTAGATGGGATTTGGCGGGACAGACCCTTAACATCTCTTTACATGATAAAGGAGTCGCCGGAAACTGCCCCAAACAAGTTAAAATGCTTCTGGCGAACCATCGAACTTAAAATTTGAAGATGACGACCCGTGTAATCCTTGTCCGTCACGGTCAGAGTACCTACAACGCCCAAAAACGCATTCAGGGCCGCCTGGATGATTCGGTTCTCACCGACCAGGGCCGCGTTGATGCCACCTGCGTTGCCCAAGCCCTCCAGGGTTTAAGGTTCGACGCTATTTATCACAGTCCCCTACAACGAGCGCAACAAACTGCCCAACTGATTCGAGCCCGAGTGGGTGCGGCCCCTCCGTTGCAACCGACAGATCTATTGATGGAAATTGACCTGCCTCTGTGGGCTGGACTCCCTCGCCAAGAAGTACGCGATCGCTTTCCCCAAGATTATCAATGTT
Organism: Limnospira sp. PMC 289.06; assembly: GCF_032350395.1. Lineage (NCBI taxonomy): Bacteria > Bacillati > Cyanobacteriota > Cyanophyceae > Oscillatoriales > Sirenicapillariaceae > Limnospira > Limnospira sp. PMC 289.06. The sequence continues at coordinate 13,203 of NZ_JARPLC010000067.1, read as the reverse complement.
GGCAACAGAGCCCCCATGAATTTTTCATGGTATTAGAATCGGGGCATAAACATTTCCCCGTGTTAGCGTTATTTGAGCAAGCCCAACAATTTTGGCGACACATCCTCAGCCATCACCCCAACCAAACCATCCTAGTGGTAGCCCACAACGGCATCAATCGATCGCTGATTGCCACCGCTTTAGGAGTTCAACCCCAATTCTATCAAAGTATTCAACAGTCTAACTGCGGTATTAGCATTATCAATATTGGTGATGTCACCCCCGGAGAACTACCCAAACCCGCAGCGGTACAATTAGAATCGATGAACCTCACTAGCCATGTGGGGGATAAACTGCCCTCCCTTCGCCCAGAACATCGTGGACCCAGACTATTATTAGTGCGCCACGGAGAAACTGAATGGAACCGAAAAGGACAGTTTCAAGGTCAGATTGATATTCCCCTCAATGATAACGGGCGATTACAAGCTCGCCAAGCTGCCGATTTTCTCCAGGATATTAAAATCGATTTTGCCATCACTAGCCCCATGGCACGCCCCCGCGAAACCGCAGAAATTATCCTGGAACATCACCGGGATATAGAACTACAATTTGAGGATAATTTCCGAGAGATTAGCCATGGTTTATGGGAGGGTAAATTTGAATCGGAAATTGAGCAAGATTATCCGGGTTTATTAAATCAGTGGAAAACTGCACCGGAAACGGTACAGATGCCAGAAGGTGAAAATTTAAATCAGGTGGGAGAAAGGGTAGCCAAAGGATGGGAAAATATCCTTAATAAATATGATTCCCAATCGGTGACTGGATTAGTGGTTGCTCATGATGCTGTCAATAAGGCTCTGTTGTGTCAATTATTGGGCTTATCACCAGAGCATTTTTGGAATTTTAAACAGGGTAATGGTTCGGTGACAGTGATTGACTATCCCCACGGTGCTAAAGGGGAGCCGGTTTTACAAACTATGAATATTACCACCCATTTATCGGGTAGTATTCTTGACAAAACCGCCGCCGGAGCCCTCTAAGACTGGTTGGTAAATATGAGTAGTGAACTCCTGAAACAGGTGCGGGTATTAAACCCCATGGACGGACGAGATCAAGTGGCAGATGTGCTGATTATTGATGGGTATATTACTGCTATTGAATCTCAGATTTATGATTACCCAGAACATACTCAGATCATTGATTCCCACGGTATGATTTTGGGGCCGGGATTGGTGGATATGTATGGCCACACCGGAGAGCCGGGCTTTGAAGACCGGGAAACTATTGCATCTTTACAGGCGGCTGCTAGGGCGGGAGGTTATACCCGCCTGGGGATTTTACCGGATATGCTACCACCGGCTGATAATCTCTCGACTATTAAACATTGGCAAGGTTTAGCACCCCATGGCTTTTATGTATGGGGGGCTTTGACTGAGGGGGCGGCGGGGGAGATGATGACGGAATTGGCGGAATTAGCCACTACTGAGATTATTGGTTTTGCGGATGGATATGCTCATCGAAATCTTAATCTGTGGCGGCGAGTTTTGGAGTATGTTAACCCCCTGAAAAAAAACGTGGCTCTGTATTGTTGCGATCGCACTCTGGCGGACTCAGGAGTTATGCGATTTGGGGAAGCCTCTATTTATAGCGGTTTAACCGGGATTCCTGATTATGCGGAAACTGTGGCTATTGCCGCTGTCCTGGAATTGGTGGCGGCGATCGGCACTCCGGTTCATATTATGCGGGTTTCTACGGCTAGGGGTGTGCAATTAATTCGGGAAGCTAAACAGCGCCATTTACCTATTACCGCTAGTACGACCTGGATGCACTTACTATTTGATACAGAAGCAATTACCGGGCGGGTTTCGGACTGTGGTTTAGGCTTTGCGCCTACTCCCTACGATCCGAATCTCAATGTTGACCCGCCTCTGGGTAATCCAGACGATCGCCAAGCCTTAATTCAAGCTATTGTAGACGGGACTATTGATGCGATCGCCGTTGACCACACCCCCTACACCTACGAAGAAAAAACCGTTGCTTTTGCTGATGCACCCCCAGGGGCGATCGGCTTAGAATTAGCCTTGTCTCTACTGTGGAAAACCTTTGTCCAACAGCCAGACACCGTTTTTAATATTCAATGGTCGCCCCTGCAACTCTGGCGAGTTTTAAGCACCCAACCCGCCCAATGCTTGGCTATTTCTCCCCCAAATGTTACCGTCAACCGAGCCGCCGAATTAACCCTCTTTGACCCCGCACAGTCTTGGAGGGTTGATCACACCACCATCAAATCGCGATCAGCTAATACCCCCTGCTGGGGGCAGGAAATGACCGGAAAAGTCATGAAAACCTGGCTCAGTTGACAGCCCAAAAAGTCGGTTAAAAACTGCGATCGACCCCTCCCAGACGGTCTAAGGGCCAGAACCGGACCACCGCCCGACCGATGATATTCTCTCGGGGGACAAATCCCCAATAGTGACTATCAAAGCTATTGTTACGGTTATCCCCCAGAACCAAAAACTCGCCTTCGGGTATAGTTTCCGGTCCCCATTTATATTGGGGTTCTTCGGCAATATAGTCCTCCTCAATAGGTTCGCCATTGACAAAAACTTGTCCGTCGCGGACCTCTAATGTTTCGCCGGGTAAACCAATAATCCGCTTAATGAAAGCATCGTTGTATTGTAGGCTCAGTTCCTCGGTGGGATTGAAAACTACCACATCTCCCCGTTGGGGTTCGGTGAAACGGTAGCTTAACTTATCAATAATCAGGCGATCGTTGATTTCCAGGGTGGGAAGCATTGACCCAGAGGGAATATAACGAGCTTCTGCGACAAAAGTTCGGATACCCAAAGCCAAAATTATACTTAGTCCAATGGTTTTAATGCCTTCAACCCAAGCATTCTCCTCGTTGTGAGATGGTGATGATGGTGAATTTTTGGGTTTTTGGTCTTGATTGGGGACACTGCTCATAATTTTACGGTCAAAGGACAGAATTAATATTGGCAGTAGGGCCTAGGCTTGGCTAGACAGACAAGATTCCGCCTTGATGCACGGTGGCATCACCTGCCGATGGTCTAATATTCTTGATCATAGCTGACCATCAGCTTTTTTGGCAGGTTTTGAGAATATCCCCTAAACTGGTTGCGATCGCCACAGGATTAGCAATATAATACTGGGATTAAGGATACCTCACTCAATCAATAACAGCCAGGGTCTCCGTCGGAATAATTACTTAGAAAACTGACGGTGATCAACGGAGTTTTAACTAAAAATGGTACAGGATCAAAAATCAACGGTTATAGTCACGGGTGCCTCTTCGGGGGTTGGTTTATACGCCGCTAAAGCCCTCGCCGATAGGGGCGCTCATGTCATCATGGCTTGTCGTAACTTGGAAAAGGCAGAAGCCGCCGCCCAAGAATTAGGGATTCCCGAAGACAGCCGCACTATGCTTCATATTGACCTCGGTTCCCTTGAGAGTGTCCGACGGTTTATCAACTCATTCCGGGCTACAGGTAGAACCTTAGAGGGGTTAGTCTGTAATGCGGCTATCTATATGCCCCTAATAAAAGAACCCCTTCGTAGTCCAGAAGGCTATGAGTTGACCATGACTACCAATCACCTAGGGCATTTCCTTCTCTGTAATGTGATGATGGAGGATATGAAACGCTCTCTGGCTGAGGATAAGCGTATGGTGATTTTGGGAACGGTTACCCATAACCCCGACGAACTCGGTGGCAAAATTCCACCCCGCCCCGATTTGGGAGACCTGGAAGGGTTTGCTAAGGGCTTCCGAGAGCCGGTTTCTATGATTGATGGCAAAAAATTTGAACCCGTCAAAGCCTATAAAGATAGTAAGGTCTGCAATGTCCTAACTATGCGGGAATTGCACCGACGCTATCACGAGGAAACTGGGATAACTTTCACCTCTCTTTACCCTGGTTGCGTCGCGGATACGCCCCTGTTCCGCAATCACTATCCCCTGTTCCAGAAAATATTTCCTATATTCCAGAAATACATTACCAAGGGCTATGTGTCCCAGGAATTGGCTGGAGAACGAGTGGCTGCTGTGGTCCTTGATGAGGAATATCGCCAGTCTGGTGCTTACTGGAGTTGGGGAAATCGCCAGAAAAAAGGCCGCCAGTCTTTTGTGCAACGGGTCTCGCCCCAAGCTAGAGACGAGGAAAGAGCCGAGAAAATGTGGAATCTCAGTCTCAAGTTGGTAGAACTGGCTTATTGATTTGTGCCTGAAAATTAACAGGTTTCCGCCGGGTTTTCCCGGCTTTTTTGTCGTTAACCCACAAAAGCTGCTTTGGGTGAGCTGGAAACCGATTTTTTGCTAGAATCTATCCCGGCCCCGATTTGTTGCTAAACTAAGACATTTATACTAAACCAATATGCAAGCTCGTAGAACAGCCCGTGAACTCGCCCTTTTGGGGATGAGCCAACTGCCGTCAAATCCCCGAAAGCTTGAAATTCAGGAAATGGAAGATGTGATCCTCGCTGCTGTCCGTACCTTAACCACAGAGGGACAAGAATCCCTAGAGACGGCTATGGCGGAATTACAACGGGGTAACGATCGCCTTTTGAGTAGCCAAACTAGGGCGGCGGATTTGCAAAGCGCCCGCACTATGGTCGGTGAGGCGATCGCACTGGCTCAATCAGCCATTAATCGTTTATCTACTGCTGTGGAATTGCCGGAATTGGTACAATTGGCAAGTCAGCAAGAAGTACACTCCTATGCTGTCAAGATTTTGGTGGAACTTAACACTCACCGGGAAGCACTCGATAGTTGCCTGGAAGCGGCGATGGTTGATTGGCAATTGGGCCGACTCCCTCACATCGATCGCGATATTTTAAGGATTGCGGTCACGGAATTGTTATATATGGGGGTTCAAGAACAAATTGCCGTTAATGAGGCGGTGGAGTTGGCTAAACGTTACAGCGACCACAACAGTTACCGATTTATTAATGGGGTTCTCCGTCGTGTTGTTGATCAGATGAAAACTCAGTCCTCCTCTCTCCTCTAATTTCAGTGATGCTGTGGGTGTGCTATTAACAATTCCCGCCTCACCAATACCCAAATCTGTTGTTAAATTCGAGTAATTAGTAAAATGGTTTTTAATTGGTTCCGCCGCCAGTTTAGCGATCGCCCCTCAGCAGACGATACCCAACAAGCTGAACCCTCCCCAACTCCATCAACTCCCGACGAACCCGAAACTAAACAACCGCTATCGCCTACCACTGCTAATGAGGATTATTTGCAGTGGGCTAAGGCCGCCTATCAAAACATTCAGCAACAACAAAAGCCCACAGAATCCTCCACAGAAGCAGCCACAGAAGCGGCTACAGAAGCCCCTGTTGATGATGTTTCCTCCCCCCCCACAGAAGCGCAAGAAAGCACCTCTGAGGCTCAGGAAACCCCCGCAGAATTAACAGAAACCACTGAACCTGTGGCTGTGGTTGAGGAGGTAGCAGAGGAGGTAGCACAGGAAGCCTCAGAAGAGGTCTCAGAAGAGGTCTCAGAAGAGGCGGCGGAAGTTACCGAAACCCCCGAACCTGTAGCAGAGGAGGTAGCACAGGAGGTAGCACAGGAGGTAGCACAGGAGGTAGCACAGGAGGTAGCACAGGAGGCGGCGGAAGTTACCGAAACGGCTGAACCTGTGGCTATGGTGGAAGAGAGTATTGATCAGTTGCCAATTTGGGCCAGAACCCAGGCGGAACGACAGGCGAGAATTGAGAGATTAAAAGAAACGGCGATTTCTGAACCGGAACCGGAAGGGGGGGAAACCACAGCCAGCGGTGAGGGAGAATCGACAGATATAGTATTTGATGAGATGTTCCTGTGGTCGGCGGAAGTTTTGGCTAATCAGGGACGGAGACCAGAGGAAGTCGCGGTAGAGGAAATCACCTGGCTACAAAAGCTGTGGAAAGGTTTGGGACGGACTCGCCGTAATTTGCTGAATCAATTAAAAGCGATCGTCGGTCAGGGACCCCTAAATCAGGCGGCGGTCGAAGAAATTGAGGCTTTATTGCTACAAGCTGATGTGGGTGTAGAAGCTACTGATGTGATTATTGAGGCACTACAAAACCGCCTGCGAGAAGATGCTTTACCCCCCGAAGATGCGATCGCCTATCTAAAACAACTTCTGCGAGATCTCCTCGAAAAACCCTATCAAAATGGCTATAGTCCCACATTTGCCCCCGAAAAGGAACAATTGAATATTTGGTTAATTACCGGGGTGAATGGGGCCGGGAAAACTACTACCATCGGGAAAATTGCCCATATTGCCCAAAAGTCAGACTACCGGAGTTTAATTGCGGCTGGGGATACTTTCCGGGCGGCAGCAGTAGAACAGGTAAAGGTGTGGGGCGAACGTAGTGGGGTAGAGGTGATCGCTAATCCCGGAAAAAATACCGACCCGGCGGCGGTGGTTTATGATGCGATCGCTGCTGCTAAATCCCGCCAGACCGAATTGCTAATTATTGATACTGCTGGTAGATTGCAGAACAAAAAGAACCTCATGGAGGAACTTAACAAAATTCGTCGCGTAATAGACAAACAAGCACCAGATGCTAAGGTAGAATCCCTCCTAGTCCTTGATTCAACTTTAGGCCAAAACGGACTACGCCAGGCTCAAGTATTTGCCGAAGTTGCTCAACTTAGCGGTGTGGTCTTGACAAAATTAGATGGAACTGCTAAAGGTGGTGTGGCTTTAGCTGTTGTACAGCAGCTAGGTCTACCGATTCGTTTTATTGGTGTTGGGGAAAGTATCGAAGACCTGCGGCCTTTTTCAAGCTACGAGTTTATCGAAGCCCTGTTAAGTGGTTAAAGCTCTGTTAAAGTGCCAATATGGCTATTTAAGTGTCATCATGGGGAACAGTTAATCATTTTATAGAGACTGAGATTCCCACATATTGCCATATTAAAAAACACCAGATAAGCGATCGCCTAGGGTAAATATTAGCCGCTGGGGGGGTAGCTCATGATTACTGGTGGTAATTGCCGATTTTGTAGATGGCAGTACCCTGCAGTGTAGCCAGGGATAATCTGTCATGGATAGCCAGAAAACCAGACTTTTGGCAGAGAGACTTTCATTTTTTTGGACTTACTATTGCGCTCTAACCTTCAAAAAATATATACTAATAATATGACTGCTGTGCCACTTCCAAGACGCTCAGAACAACCTTCAGACTCCCTTTCAAGTTCCTCAGATGCTGATGTGACATCAGCCTCTCACTTAAAGCAAATGGTGGCTAGACTCCATCGGGAACAGCAAAATATTAATGAGTTGCTGAGTTCCCTAAGTTTTGCCCTCCGTAGCTTTAACAATCTCAATCAATTCTTAGAATTAACTCCCCTAGTTGCTAGTCGAGTGACAGATGCTGATGGGGGTGCTTTGGTGCTGTTTAAACCTAACGGTCAGGTGCGATTTCAACGGTTACATTGCCAAGATGGTCGTCAGTGTCAGGATGTTCGCGCCATCTTAGAAAGGGCTACTAGAGAGGTGATATCCCAGCCTAATGATAGCACCGCCGTGGGAGTGCTTCCCCAGAGTATGGCAACACAATATTCAGCCAGCCTAGACCATCAAGTAAGTAGTTGCTTGGGGTCGGATGTAAAACTTTTTGGCACGGAAATCCTAGTTAATAATACATCACGGGGGCGGTTGTATGTGTTCAGCCATGATCCTGATTATCTGTGGACACCAACCCGCCAGAAATTAATTAGACTGGTAGCAGATCAAACAGCAGTGGCGATCGCCAATGATGAACTATCAGTTTCATTGCGGGAAAAAGAACGCCTAGACCGAGAATTAGAAATTGGTGCAGAAATTCAACTGCGCCTACTTCCCCGTAAATGTCCGAAAATTCCCGGCTTAGAAGTCGCGGCGCGCTGTCAAACCGCCAACCGAGTCGGGGGAGACTATTACGACTTTATCCCCTCTAATTTCGATAAACATGAACATGAGAATCATTCCGCTGAGGGAGAAGTTGGCGGTCACACACCATCGGAACATTGGAGTATTGTTATTGGTGATGTCATGGGAAAAGGAGTCCCAGCCGGGTTAATTATGACCATGACTCGGGGAATGTTGCGCGCGGAAGTTCTGAACCGCCATTCCCCCTCCCAGATTCTCCAACATCTTAACCGGGTGATGTATGCTGATTTAGAAAATTCTAATCGGTTTGTGACTCTGTTTTATTCGGAGTATGACCCGACCACGAAAATTCTCTCCTATAGTAACGCCGCCCATAATCCCCCCTTATTATGGCAAGCCCAAAGCCGCAGCATTCGTCGGTTAGATACTTTGGGAATGTTGATCGGTCTTGATGCTGATACCCGTTACTACCAAGCCCAAGTGCAACTGTCTGCAGGGGATACTGTGATTTACTATACTGATGGCTTTACTGATGCGGCTAATCAACGGGGCGATCGCTTTGATGAAGATAACCTACAGACAGCCTTTCAATGGGCTTGTCAGAACTCCCAGACTCCTAATCGCATTGTAGATCATATATTTGCGGAAGTTCAGAAGTTTATCAGTCCGAGTAACAGTAATATTGATGACATGACTTTGGTTGTGCTACAGGTACAACCTTCTGAAAGTGGGGAGAATGCCGATTATGTCCGTTGATACTTTATCGATGTTGGTGCAAATTTGCAGCCACGCTCACCCTATCCGCCATATTCTGATTTTAACCCCTCACTGGTCATGGAAGTGGGGGGAAGTCGCGGCTACCCTACCAGTGGTATTTGGTCAACAGGTGAATGTTGATTTATGGACTAATGTTAAGAGTACCTGGAATAATTTGCTGGAAACTGGACAGCTTTGGGCTTTTTTGATTGGCTTGGGGATGGGGTGGTGGGCGAAAAGCCTATTACCTTAAATCATCGGACATATTTTCCCCAGTCCGTTGATGATCAGACATTTATGGGTAATTTACAGATTATAGGACTATGACTCAAGCTCAAACCTGGAGCCAACGATTTGAAAAGGCTTTACATCCAGCGATCGCCACTTTTAACGCCAGTATCGGCTTTGATATTGAGTTAATCGAGTATGATTTGACTGGCTCGGTGGCTCATGCCAAAATGTTGGTCAAAACTGGGATTATCTCCCCCGAAGAAGGACAAGCCCTAGTTAATGGCTTGGAGACTATCCGCGAAGAATACCGCCAGGGTCAATTTAACCCGGGTGTCGATGCTGAGGATATTCATTTCGCAGTTGAACGCCGACTTACCGAAATTGCGGGAGATGTCGGTAAAAAACTCCATACAGGGCGATCGCGTAATGACCAGGTGGGGACTGATACCCGCCTTTACCTGAAAGACCAAATTCAACAAATCCGAACCCAGATCCTGGAGTTTCAAGGGGTTTTGCTGGATCTGGCGACCAATCACGTCCATACTCTCATACCAGGATACACCCATTTACAACGGGCGCAACCTCTCAGTTTGGCTCATCACCTACTGGCTTATGTGGAAATGGCGCACCGGGACTGGGAACGTCTGGGAGAGGTTTATCAACGGGTGAATACTTCGCCTCTGGGGTGCGGTGCTTTGGCGGGAACTACTTTTCCTATTGACCGCCACTATAGCGCCGAATTATTGGGGTTTGACCGGGTTTATGCTAATAGTTTGGATGGGGTGAGCGATCGCGATTGGGCGATCGAGTTTCTCAGCGCTTCTAGTCTCATTTTGGTTCACCTCAGCCGCCTCTCGGAAGAAATTATCTTTTGGGCTTCCCAGGAGTTTGGTTTTATCACCCTTACTGATAGCTGTTCCACTGGCTCCAGTATTATGCCACAAAAGAAAAATCCCGATGTGCCCGAATTGGTGCGCGGTAAAACTGGCCGGGTTTTTGGACATCTACAAGGGCTATTAGTCCTGATGAAGGGTTTACCTTTGGCTTACAATAAAGACCTCCAGGAGGATAAGGAAGCCTTATTTGATGCGGTCAAAACTGTGAAAGGCTGTCTCGAGGCGATGACTATTTTGTTATCCCAAGGGATGGAGTTTCGCCCTCAACGTCTCGCTGAAGCTGTGGCGGAAGATTTCTCGAATGCTACTGATGTCGCTGATTATCTCGCTACTAAGGGGGTTCCTTTCCGGGAAGCCTATAATTTGGTGGGTAAGGTGGTCAGAACTTGTCTGGAGTCTGGGAAACTTTTAAAAGACCTTACCCTTGATGAGTGGAAGTCTTTACATCCTGAATTTGATGTCGATATTTATGACGCGATCGCACCTTTACAAGTGGTCGCCGCCCGGAATAGCTACGGCGGCACTGGTTTTGAACAGGTGAAATCAGCCCTCCAAAATGCCCGCGATCGCTGGGAGGCTGCACAATCATAATTATCCGATTAACCGGGTGTATTTAACCCGGTTTCTTGGGGTTTGCTGTAGTAATATTTGAATGGTCAATGGTCAATGGTCAACCTACTTGATTAATTAGGCTAAATTTATGGCTCCCACTTGGAACGATTCTCTCAAAATTGGCATCCCCTTGATTGATTTTCAGCATCAGCAGTTATTCGACCAAATGGATTTATTGATTGATAACCTTGAAAAACAACGCAGCCCCCAGCAACTTAAATCAACTATAAAATTTCTGGAAATGTATATCAATAACCATTTTAAATATGAGGAATCCTGCATGAATTTATATAAGTGCCCCGTCGCTAAAACTAATCATAAAGCCCATCAGCTATTTGTCTTGAATTTTGAAATGATTAAAACTCGCATCGAACAAGATGATGATTTTAACTCAATTATTCTCAGCATTAAAAAGGACTTGCGCGATTGGTTTATTAATCACATTAAAAGCATTGACACACAACTAAAGCCTTGCCTCCCTCACAAAAATAATGGATAATGTAGGGATGGGTTTGGCTGTGAATTACCTCTAGCAACCGGAAGACTAATAGACCCGCCCTCAATGGATTATGTAATTGATGGCTTTTTGAAAACTTGTATATGTCTACTGATAATCAAGCTGTAGTTTGTCTGAATTTGGGCAATGATTATGTCAAGTCTCAACAATGGGAACTGGCGGCGAATTGTTATCGACAGGCTATCGAAGCTGACCCTAACTTAACCGCCGCCTATACCAGTTTAGGCAGCATTTGGCAACATTGGCAACAACCCCTAAGTTCAGCTAAACAACTCTATCAGCAAATTAGCGAAAATCCCGGTTCTGTTCCGGTGGATTTTTGCTTTCTCCTGGGTGAGAGTTTCGAGAAACATGGGGATAACCAAGGGGCGATCGCTTCCTATAATTTGGCGATCGCTATTAATCCTAAATTGGCAATAGCTCACTATAAAATCGCCCAGGTATATCATAACATAAATCAAGTCGATTTGGCAATAGGTGGTTATCAGAAAGCCATTGAATTGCAGCCCAATATATATATCTATTATGTCGGTTTGGGTCAAGCCCTCAGTAGCCAAAAACAGGACGAACAAGCTATCACAGCCTATCGGAAAGCCATTGAGTTAAAGCCAGACTTTTGTTGGTCTTATCACCATTTAGCAGTCATTTTAACTCGATTGGGGCGCGTTGAGGAAGCCATAGCCGCCTATCGCCAGGAAATTACATTAAACCCTGATTTCTATTGGTCTCATTTTCACTTGGGAGATTTACTCAGCCAGCAAAATCAGCCGGAAGAAGCGATCGAAGCCTACCGTCAAGCGATCGCTATTAACCCTCAACAACCAGAAGCCCATCAACGGCTGACGGAGATTTTATCCCGCCACCAAAAAACTGGGGAGGATGCCCTTTTAACGGGGAGGTATGAAGAGGCGATCGCTATTTATCGGGATATGGTGGCAGCTAGACCCGATTATTCCTGGGGATATTATGGGTTGGGTTTAGCATTACTCAACCAGCGACAATGGCGAGAAGCCATTGATGTATTTAATCAGGCAATTAGTATCAATCCTGATTGCTTTTGGTCTTATAATCACCTCGGTTATTGTCTGTTTAAACAGGGTAAAATCTCCCCGGCTATTGATGCTTATAAACAGGCGATCGCCATTGATCCAGAAATCCCAGAAGTCTATATTCGCCTCGGTGATGCCCTCTTACAACAGCCAGATATTGATGGGGCAATTGCCGCTTATTTAGACGCTATTAAAGCCCAACCAGAAGCCGAGATAGCATATCTAAAACTGCGGCATTTACGCACCTATAGTTTTATCAAATTACAACCGGAGCAAATAGAGGCGATCGCCTCTAGTTATCAACAAGCAATTTCCCAGGTTCCCCACTATCCAGAACCCTATATAAATTATGGAGATTTACTCACCGAAATCGGTCAAATTTCCGAGGCTATTTCCACCTATAAACAGGGAGTCTTAGCTAAAACCAAAATCTGTCGCCCCGAATTTTTTAGCAACCACTGGGAAACCGCATCAGTTCAAGGTCCGAATTTTATCATTATTGGCGCTCAAAAAGCTGGCACAACCTCCCTGTATGAATACCTTTGTCATCATCCCCAGGTAATTCCTAACCTCCATAAAGAAGTTGATTTTTTCATTTGGCAATATTACCGAGGTTTAGACTGGTATCTCGCCCATTTTCCCCCCATTCCCCCTGGCGGCGAATTTCTCACCGGAGAAGCCAGCCCTAGTTATATAGTCGATAGTAAAGTATGCGATCGCCTTTACCAAGCCTTCCCAAAAGTCAAGCTAATTGTCACCCTAAGAAATCCAGTAGATCGAGCTTTTTCTCAATATCAAGACCACCGAAATTGGATGGGTCAAGAAAAGCGCACTCTCCAACAGGCCATGATAGATGAAATTGCCATTCTCGATACCATTGACGACCCCACCCTAGCCGGACGGAAATTTTGGGGATGTCAATATGGTTATCTACTGCGGGGAATGTATGTTTATTTTCTGGAAAAGTGGATGCAAAAATTCCCACCCGAACAGCTTTTAATCATCAGCAGTGAACAATTATACACCCAGCCCCAGAACACCCTCAAACAGGTCTTTGAGTTTTTAGGTCTTCCCGACCATCAACTCTCCGAATACCCCCGATATACCGCAGGTTCCTATAATCCCATACCAGAAACATTACATCAGACCCTAGGCGACTTTTTCCGTCCCCACAACCACAAACTCGAGGAATTATTAGGCAAAAAATTCCATTGGTCCCCGTAGGGTGCGTCAGACCCCAGCCATTTTGATATTACCCAAAAATTCTGTACTGACGCACCTAATTC
>NZ_JARPLC010000066.1:0-27816 GCF_032350395.1 Limnospira sp. PMC 289.06 | reverse complement strand
TGGGTCAATTATCGGGTGGAGTGGGGCGGGTTTATTTATATCCCGGTGGGGTCCGACAATTGACAGCAGAACCCGCCCCTACAATTATCAATTATCAATTACAAAATAGTTAAATAAGTATCCATTGAGGTTTCTGGTAATAGCTTTAATTGCTGATTTTTTAAATCGAGTTCAATTCCTAATGCTTCCAGAGGCAAAACCCCCAAAAGCGCCTCGCGTCCTCCCGGTAATTCTAAGCATTCAAAAGTTCCTTCTCTACCCAATAGGGAAATACTAGCGTCTCGGAAAACTCTGGCTTTACTGAAGCCGTTAGCGGTAGCTACATCAACTTCTTTGAGTAATTCCAAACCCCATTGAGCGATCGCATTGGAAGGGAGGCATAATATCGTTGTGTTGGGGCGGGTTTATTATAGTTGTGGTGAAGAGGAGAGGTATGATAAATTATCAATTATCAATTATTAATTATTAATTATATCCATGCTTCCCGATCGCACCTGGCGCAGCAGCTACTCTACCAACGAAAATAACCCGATTATTGACTTTTATATTCCGGCTTTGGAAAACTGTAGTCAGTACGATCGCAAGTCGGGATTTTTTGCCAGCGGGATCCTCAGCCGAGTCGCCGCCGGGTTGGGTTCCCTGTTGCATAATGATGGGAAAATGCGGCTGATTATGGGTTGTCAGTTTCAGGCGGAGGACTTGGAGGCAATTCGACAGGGTTACAGCCTGCGGGAAACTTTGGGCGATCGTCTAAAAGCCTCCCTCACGCCGCCGCAGACCTTCGCGCAACTCCGACATTTCGAGATCCTCTCCTGGCTGGTAGAACACGATCGCCTAGATATAAAAATCGCCGTCCCCCTCAAGTCCGACGGAATGCCAGAAACCCCCGAACAGCAGCTAGACCCTCAACACATTTTCCATGAAAAAGTCGGCATTTTTACCGATAATGATGGCAATCAGTTGGTGTTTTTCGGGTCCAATAACGAAACCCCTAGCGGCTGGGAAAAGAATATCGAATCATTCCACGTCTACTGTACCTGGGAAGGCGGTAGGGAAGCCGAACGGGTCCATGAGGAAGTATTCCGGTTTGAACAACTTTGGCAAAACTGGGCTCCCAATGTGAGGGTGTTTGAAATACCCGAAGCCGTCCGCGCCCAACTGCTGCGCTACACGCCCATATCCAAACCCACCTGGGAACCGGCACAGGAATTTGAGACTACAGGGGATGACCCACCGCCGCCACAAGTTGCCGATACCGTCGCCGAATTGAGTCAGGAAGTGGAAGCCTTCGCCGCCCTGTTGGACTTACCGAACTCTCCCGGTTGTCTGGACTTCTGCCTAAAATCCATCCCTGTGCAACTCTGGCCCCACCAATTGAAAATCCTGCGCCGGGTGGCGGAAACCTTCCCCCGCAGTTTCCTGATCGCCGACGAGGTGGGGCTGGGTAAAACGGTGGAAACGGGGGCTATCTTGCGTTATCTGCTGGTTAGCGGTCGGGTAAAACGGGTGTTGGTGCTGGCTCCGGCTAGTGTTCAGTCTCAGTGGCACGAGGAACTTAGGGAAAAGTTTAACCTGCACTTCTGGAGTTACGGACAGAAGGAATTTAAGGACCCCTACGGGGCTGTATCAACGGTCAGAGAAGCCGAAAACCCCTGGAACCGTCACCCCCTTATCGTCGCGTCTTCTCACCTGGTGCGTCGCCGGGAACGCAGCCAGGAACTATTGGCAGCGGAACCCTGGGATTTGGTGGTCCTTGATGAAGCGCACCACGCCCGCCGCCGGACTCCGAAAGCACACCAGGATACCCCTAACAGCCTCCTGGAGTTGATGGGACAACTGCGCGATCGCACCAGGTCGCTGTTGCTGCTGTCGGCGACTCCTATGCAAATAGACGCGATCGAGGTGTTTGACCTGCTGGAGTTGCTGGGACTCTACGGACACTGGCGCTACGGGGAAAACTTCTGCGACTACTTCGCTTCCCTCTCGGAACCGCCAGACCCGTTTATCCTGGAGTTATGGCAAAATATGTCTGTGGATTACTTCCGGGGGGGCGGGGAACCTTGCTCGCGCCTGCAAGGGTTTCTGGGCGATCGCGATCGACTACTAAGCTACAAACTACAGGATATCTGGCAACGGGGTCAAAGGATGGTTAACCCTAAACAACTCTGTGGGGATGAGTCCTTTGTGGCTAGTTCCCGCCAATACCTCAGTACGAATACTCCCCTAAAAGACCTGATGTTTCGACATACCCGCGACACGCTGCGAGAATATTACCGCCTAGGACTGCTGGAAGAAGATATCCCCCGCCGGGTGGTGACCGACAACGCGATTTCTCTGGAAGGCGATCGCGAAATTCCCCTCTACCAAGCAGTTAGCGATTATGTCCGCCACTTCTACCGCCTCGCCCAAAAGCACGATCGCAAGGCTTTGGGGTTTCTGATGACTCTCTACCGCAAGCGCCTCACCAGTTCGTTTTATGCGATTCAAGAGTCCCTTAAACGGCGTTTACTCCGTTCTAATATCACGCCGGATGACCTGGTGGACCTCGAAGAAGCCGAAGATGTGGCGATCGAGGGTTTGCAGCCTTACCTCGAACAGGTAGACCCCAAGGAAATTGAGTATTTGGAAGATTTGCTGCGACAGTTTGAAAATACCGGGGAGGATAGTAAGTTGTCGTTTCTCCTGGAAACTCTGCGCCGGGAGTTCCTCGAACGCGATAGCGCGATCGTTTTTACCCAGTATACTGATACCATGGACTACCTACGAGAACAGTTGCGATCGCTTTATGGCGATCGGCTGGCCTGCTATTCGGGGCGGGGCGGGGAACTTCCCGTCCAAGACCCTGAACCTTCCTGGCGGGTGGTTCCCAAGGGGAAAATCAAAAACCTGTTTCGCCAAGGGGAAATTCAACTCCTCCTCTGTACGGAGTCAGCCAGCGAAGGGCTCAATTTGCAAACCTGCGGGGTTCTGATTAACTATGATTTACCCTGGAACCCTATGCGAGTTGAACAACGCATTGGCCGCGTAGACCGGATCGGGCAACGCTACCCGACGGTTAAGATCCACAACCTCTACTATGATGGCACGGTGGAAGCTAAGGTTTACCGCCGCCTGCGAGAGAGAATAGGCCTATTTACTAATGTGGTGGGGAACCTACAGCCTATTTTAGCTCGGGTTCCCACGTTTATCGAGCAGGCGGTGATGAGTGCTGACCCGGAAGAAGAGGATGTGCTGATGGCCTCTTTTGAGGATGGCTTCCTCACTGACTCCCTCAACCCCTCCCTCGATGAAATGGTGAAAATTGATGTAGAGGCAGACCTGGCTCAGTTGCGCCACTCCCTGCCACGGTCTCCCCTCACTTGGGAGGCTCTGGAAACCCTGTTCTCCCATTCCCAGATACTCCGGGCGGCGGGGTTTCACTTCCAAAAAGAGGGCGATCGCCTTTGGACTCTCTTCTCTGGGGAAAATGGCGATCGACACCGGGTCACTTTTTCCCCGCAGGTCTTCGAGGCTGACCCAGACCTCCCATTGATTACCTGGGGAGACCCCCTCTTTCACCTCCTCCTCGAAAGGGTTAGGGCTACCCTCGAAAAAACAGCCCCCAGGGGTTGACAACCACCCAGAGTTAATGCTAAGATATTGACATATCGCTACATAATTGAATATTTGCCGTTATAAAAAAAATGGTTATATCTCAATTATACTAAATGATAGCATAACTAAAAGCAAAAAGCAACCCCGCCAACTGAGTGCAAAAGAAATTGGGGCGGCGGGGGAAAATTTTTAGGGTTTGCTCAGGGAAGTTGTTCTTGATGTCTCCATAGAGTGATACCCTAAGAAATGGCAATATTAAATTCTTCTAAAGCTTGCCGAAACATCGGATTAGCGAAATAAGGAAATAGGCGAAAGCATGGTCAGCACCGCAGAAAAAACAAAAATCGGCTACATTACCCAAGTAATTGGTCCAGTTGTAGATATTAAGTTCCCTGATGGCAAACTGCCGGAAATCTACAACGCTCTGAAAATCTCTGGCAAAAACGAAGCCGGCCAAGAGATTTCCGTGGTCTGTGAAGTTCAACAACTTCTTGGTGATAACCAAGTGCGATCGGTTGCCATGAGTGGCACAGATGGCTTGGTTCGCGGTATGGAAGCTACAGACAGTGGCAGAGCGATTCAGGTTCCAGTAGGTTCTGGAACCCTAGGTCGGATCTTTAACGTTGTTGGTGAACCTATTGATAACCTGGGTCCGGTTCCCAATGATGAAACTTCTTCTATCCACCGCCCGGCACCGGCTTTCGTAGATTTGGAGACTAGCCCATCAGTCTTTGAAACAGGTATTAAAGTAGTAGACCTGTTGGCTCCCTATCGTCGTGGAGGCAAAATCGGCCTGTTTGGGGGGGCTGGTGTTGGTAAAACTGTAATTATTATGGAGTTGATCAACAACATCGCTAAGGCTCACGGGGGTGTTTCCGTGTTTGGTGGTGTGGGAGAGCGTACCCGCGAAGGGAATGACCTCTACAACGAAATGATCGAGTCCGGGGTAATTAACAAAGAAGATCTGCCTCAGTCTAAGGTGGCTCTGGTTTATGGACAGATGAATGAACCCCCCGGAGCGCGGATGCGGGTGGCTCTGTCGGCTCTGACAATGGCTGAATACTTCCGTGATGTCAGTAAACAAGACGTTCTATTATTTATTGACAATATCTTCCGGTTTGTACAAGCGGGTTCGGAAGTGTCTGCACTCCTGGGACGGATGCCTTCTGCTGTGGGATATCAGCCCACCTTGGGGACGGAAATGGGTGAGCTGCAAGAACGGATTACTTCTACTAAAGAGGGCTCAATTACCTCTATCCAAGCGGTATATGTTCCGGCTGATGACTTGACAGACCCGGCACCGGCTACTACTTTCGCTCACTTGGACGCGACTACTGTATTGTCTCGTGCTTTGGCATCGAAGGGTATTTATCCGGCGGTTGACCCCCTCGATTCTAGTTCGACTATGTTACAGCCTAGTGTGGTCGGGGAAGAACACTACCAGACTGCTCGTGCTGTACAGTCTACTTTGCAGCGCTATAAGGAACTGCAAGATATTATCGCGATTCTGGGTCTTGATGAACTTTCCGAAGAAGACCGCCTAGTTGTGGCTCGGGCTCGGAAAATTGAACGCTTCCTATCTCAGCCTTTCTTTGTGGCTGAGGTGTTTACTGGTTCTCCGGGTCAGTATGTGCCCCTGGAAAAAACTATTAAGGGTTTCCAGATGATTCTCAATGGAGAACTAGACCACCTGCCAGAACAAGCCTTTTATCTGGTCGGTGATATCGATATGGCGATCGCTAAAGGCGAAAAAATGAAGGCTGAGAATAAATAACTCGGTCTGAATTAACCTGGAAAGGTGTAGTTAGAGAGTCAGAGTCAGAGGAGATAATCCGCCTGATTCTGATTCTTGAGTGCAAAAAAGGCGCTTCAATTGTGGATTTTACTATTAATAACTGAAAATGACATTAACTGTGCGTGTTATAGCCCCAGACCAAACGGTTTGGGATGATACGGCTCAAGAGGTGATTCTCCCAAGCACTACAGGTCAGCTTGGTATTCTTAGTGATCACGCTCCCCTACTAACGGCTTTAGATCCGGGAGTTATGAGGGTGAGAGCTAAAAATGAATGGATGAGTATTGCCCTAATGGAAGGGTTTGCTGAAGTTCAAAACAATGAAATAACTGTTCTGGTCAATGGTGCCGAAAAGGGTACAAATATTGATGTTGAGAAGGCTCGCGAAGCCTTTAATCAAGCTCAAGCAGCCCTAGAAACTGCTAACGCTGGTGCTAATGTGCAGGAACAACTGAAAGCGAAGCAAGGGTTGAAGCGTGCCAGAGCCCGTCTACAGGCGGCGGGTGACAAGGTGGTGGAATAACCAGTTTCTGGTGAAATCAACCACCAAGAAAGAAGAGACAAGGCGTGCTTATAGACAGGGCGTGCCTTGTCTGTGCGTTTTTTATGAAAAGGTTTAGTGATGGTTTTTCAGACTGTCAATTAAGTGAACTAGCCAACGATACAGGAGAGGATAGTTGCTAATTGATCAGCATTGTCGATAATTGCCGTTTGGCGGTAAATACAACCGGGGGGTTAGGGTTTGCCACCATATCAAATGCGATCGCAGCCTATACAGTATTAAATATATATCGCAAATAGCGAGGAAAGGTTAGTTGACAAGGAGTTTAACCGTCCCCTAGAGGTTCGGTAAATACCCCTTCATGAAAATGACTAACCGCCCACAGTATAGAGATAAGAATCGATCCTGAAGATCTTATTCAAATAAGAACCCCCGGACTAAATTAAAGTTTCCAGGTTTGACCTGTGGTCAGATACTTGGGTGAATCGATAACGCCTGAGTAAAGCCGATTTTGTAGTTATGATAGGAGAAAAGACACCAATATGGGAAAGGTAGTTGGAATTGACTTAGGAACCACAAACTCTTGTGTAGCGGTAATGGAAGGTGGTAAACCCACTGTAATCGCTAATGCTGAGGGTCTTCGCACCACCCCGTCAGTAGTTGCTTATGCTAAAAATGGCGATCAGCTAGTGGGACAAATCGCCAAGCGCCAAGCGGTAATGAACCCCGACAACACATTCTATTCAGTAAAACGGTTCATTGGCCGTAAGCAGGAAGAAGTTAGTAATGAGTCTACAGAAGTTTCTTACAAGGTTCTCAGAGACAGTAGCGGCAACGTTAAGCTAGACTGTCCGGCACGAGATAGACAATTTGCGCCAGAGGAAATTTCCGCCCAGGTACTACGCAAACTGGTAGAAGATGCTAGTACCTATCTAGGGGAAACGGTAACGGAAGCTGTAATCACTGTTCCGGCTTACTTTAATGACTCTCAACGCCAAGCGACTAAGGATGCTGGTAAAATTGCTGGTATTGAAGTTAAGCGGATTATTAACGAGCCTACGGCTGCTTCCCTAGCCTATGGGATGGATAAAAAAAGCAATGAGACTATTTTAGTCTTTGACCTTGGGGGTGGTACTTTTGATGTTTCCATCCTAGAAGTGGGTGATGGGGTATTTGAGGTATTGGCTACCTCTGGTGATACTCACCTGGGTGGTGATGACTTCGACAAGAAAATAGTGGACTACCTCGCTGGGGAGTTCATGAAAGGAGAAGGCGTTGATCTGCGTAAGGATAAACAGGCGCTACAACGGCTAACAGAAGCGTCGGAAAAAGCGAAGCAGGAACTATCTAGCGTTACCCAAGCTGAAATTAACTTGCCGTTTATTACGGCGACTAGCGATGGTCCTAAACATTTGGATATGACCCTGACCCGCGCTAAGTTTGAGGAAATCTGCTCTGATTTAATTGACCGCTGTCGTATTCCTGTGGAAAATGCGATCCGGGATGCGAAACTGGATAAGTCTGCTATTAATGAAGTGGTAATGGTGGGCGGGTCTACTCGTATTCCGGCGGTTAAGGAGTTGGTTAAACGGGTTCTGGGTAAGGAACCTAACCAAACGGTCAACCCTGATGAAGTGGTGGCTGTGGGTGCGGCAATTCAAGCGGGTGTTCTGGCTGGTGAGGTTAAGGATATTCTGCTGCTAGATGTTACCCCTCTGTCTCTGGGTGTGGAAACTCTGGGCGGTGTGATGACTAAGATTATTCCCCGTAATACGACGATTCCTACTAAGAAGTCTGAGGTGTTCTCAACTGCAGTTGATGGTCAGACTAATGTGGAGATTCACGTTCTCCAGGGTGAACGGGAAATGTCCAATGATAACAAGAGTTTGGGAACTTTCCGCCTAGATGGGATTCCTCCGGCTCCCCGTGGTGTTCCTCAAATTGAGGTAACTTTTGATATTGATGCCAATGGTATCTTGAATGTTACCGCTAAGGATAAGGGTACTGGTAAGGAACAATCTATCAGCATTACTGGTGCTTCTACTTTACCGGATACGGAAGTTGAACGTATGGTTAAGGAAGCTGAAAAGAATGCAGCCACCGACCGTGAACGCCGCGAACGTATTGACCGTAAGAACCAGGCTGATACTTTGGCTTATCAGGCTGAAAAGCAAATTTCGGAACTGGGTGATAAGGTTCCGGCTGAGGATAAGTCTAAGATTGAGGCTATGATTAAGGACTTGCGGGATGCGATCGCTCAAGAAAATGATGATCAGATTAAAACCTTGACTACTGATCTGCAACAGGCGCTATATACTCTCAGCAGTAATCTATATCAGCAAGCTGGTGGCGCAGCGCCGGGTGCTGAAGGGCCTGGACCGGGTGCGGGTCCCAATGATGGTGACGGCGGCGGTTCTGATGATGTGATTGATGCGGACTTTACCGAGGCTAAATAAGTTAGTTAAGGTTGGGTATTGCACATAATTAGACTCGGATTCACTGATAGAGGGTATTATATTAATATCCCTCTATTTTTTTGGGAATTTGTCGAGGAGGTTCTTTGAAAAAAGCGATCGCATTACGAGAACTCAGACAATTTAGTGATTTTTTAGATCGAGCTATTCGGATTCCGGGAACTTCCCAAGGTATTGGTTTAGATCCTCTCATCGGATTAATTCCCGGTGGTGGTGATTTATTGGGAGCGGTATTAGCTGGATATATTGTGTTTAGGTCTTTCCAATTAGGTCTACCTAAGAAATTATTGCTGATTATGACATACAATATTGTTATAGATACGGTGTTAGGAACTGTGCCTATATTTGGTGATTTATTTGATGTCCTTTGGAAAGCCAATGTTAAAAATGTCGATATTTTAGAATCCTATTTAATGGATTCTGAAGAGGAAGATATAACCAATATTAACAACTATTCAGATGGGGATTTTAGGGGTAAGGGTTGCCTGATATTTACGGCGGTGTTATTCAGCATACTAATCCTAATTTTGGTATTAATAATTATCCTGGCTATAACAGGTTAAATAATGTGGAATTACCTAGATATATGGGCAGAAATTCTGGATAAAGCAGGATTATATATCAAAGGGCGATCGCTTTAATCATACTTAACCAAAATTTAACATATAGTAACTGCCAGAATAATTAGGGAGTTGGCTGTTCCCTGTGGTAAGGAAAGACCAGGTACAGCTTATCTATACTTTTCAGTGTTAAACTTCCTATAGTATGTATTAACTGTTACCCGATTCAGGTATTATCCAATCAATCACCTGTTTCCCTGACTCCCAGGATGAATTTGAGATTATGGCAAAATCTAAAAAAACCGACAACTCCACATCTGTCAAAATTGACATGAGGGACCCTCAATACTTTTTTAACCGAGAACTTAGTTGGTTAGAATTTAACCGCCGGGTACTAGCGGAAGCATTAGATTCTCGCACGCCACTATTAGAGCGTCTAAAATTTATGGCAATATTTAGTTCCAATTTAGACGAATTTTTTATGGTGAGGGTAGCCGGGTTAAAACGACAAATGGAAGCCCATGTTAATAAACTTACCCCTGACGGTAGCACTCCCAGACAGCAGCTTACAGAAATTCACGAAAAGTTGCTACCCATGGTATCTGAGCAACATAATGTTTTCGATAAAACTATCAAAGCTGAACTCGCCCAACATAATATTCACCTACTAAACTACATCGACTTAAATCAGGAACAGCGTAACTATTTACACGAGTATTTCGAGTCACAAATTTTCCCAGTTCTCACTCCGTTAGCCATTGATAGAAGCCATCCTTTTCCCTACTTATCTAACCTCAGTCTTAATCTAGTGGTGGTGCTAAAAAATCCCGAAACTAACGAAGATTTATTAGCTAGAATTAAAGTCCCGAAACTATTACCTAGATTTATTGCACTTCCCAACCAATCCCATAAACCCGAAGAAGGCGAGAGTTATTTTTGGGCGGGAGTTCCGATTGAACAGCTAATTGCTCATAATTTGGAATCTCTATTTCTGGGAATGAATATTCTGGATTACTATCCTTTCCGAATTACCCGGGATGCGGATTTATCGGTTCAGGAGGATGAAGGGGATGATTTATTACTAGCAATTGAACAGGAGTTAAGGAAGCGGCGTTTAGGCGGTTCTGTGGTGAGATTAGAAGTAAATACCGCCATGCCCCAGTATATCAGAGATATGCTAATGGAGGAACTAGAAATAGCTCCAGAGGATATTTATAGCTTAGATGGACTGCTAGACCTGAAAGATTTGATGTCGTTTATATCCCTTCCTATACCGGAGTTAAAAGATGCTGATTGGACTCCGGCTCTACCCAAATGGTTAGCTGATAGTGATGAAACTACCTGTTCGAGTAATGGTGAACTGGAAAAGGATATTTTTGCGATTATTCGACAGGGTGATGTATTGGTGCATCATCCTTATCAATCTTTTTCAGCAACAGTACAGCAGTTTATTACCCAGGCGGCGGATGATCCGAATGTATTGGCGATTAAGATGACTTTGTACCGAACTTCTGGGGATTCGCCAATTATTAATGCTCTGATTGCGGCGGCGGAGAATGGTAAACAGGTGGCGGCTTTAGTGGAGTTAAAGGCGCGATTTGATGAGGAAAATAATATTCATTGGGCGCGGAAGTTAGAACAGCGGGGAGTTCATGTGGTTTATGGGGTGGTGGGGTTAAAAACCCATACCAAAATTGTGATGGTTGTGCGCCATGAAGAAGGTCATATCCGCCGTTATGTTCATATTGGTACGGGAAACTATAACCCCAAAACGGCGAAACTTTATACAGATTTGGGGTTGTTTAGTTGTCGGGAAGAGTTGGGAGAGGATTTAACGGATTTGTTTAATTTCTTGACTGGGTATTCTCGCCAACAGTCCTATCGGAAATTGCTGATTGCGCCTGTGAATATGCGCGATCGCTTTTTGGGTTTAATTCGCCGAGAAATTGACAACTGTAACGCCGGGAAGACGGGGCGAATTGTGGCGAAGATGAATTCTTTAGTTGACCCGGAAATAATTGCTACTCTTTATGAGGCTTCCATGGCGGGAGTAACGATTGATTTAATTGTGCGAGGGATTTGTTGTTTACGTCCGGGGGTGAAAGGAATTAGTGAAAATATCAATGTAATTAGTATTGTGGGGCGATTTCTGGAACACTCTCGGATTTTCTATTTCCACAATAATGGTGAGGAGGAGGTTTATATTGGTTCAGCAGATTGGATGCCAAGAAATTTGAACCGACGAGTAGAGGCGATCGCACCCGTGGAAGAACCGAAACTTGCCAAAGATTTACAGGAAATCCTAGGGATTATGCTATCAGATAATCGTCATGCTTGGGATTTACAGTCAGACGGGATTTATATTCAGCGTCAACCGGCTGATAAGGCTCCTCAACTAAGCGCCCAAACAATTTTTATGGAAACTGCGGAAACGGGGAAATAAAGTCCCATCAAAGGGCAAAAAAACCCCACCGTTTATAGGTGGGGTAAATTGTCGTAACTGTTAAGAAATCAATCTCCAATTCCCCCTGTTATCAAGGGAGAATTAAGGAGACTGAATTAGTCTAGGTCAGGCATAGCGAGAACTGGCTCAGTCTCGCGATCAATTCCTTTTTCAAAGCCAGCCACAGCAGCGCGGGCGCGACCTGCGTGCCACAAGTGACCAATCAGGAAGAAGAAAGCGAGAATAAAGTGAGAAGCAGCCAGCCAAGCACGGGGGTTAACGTAGTTGAACCCTTGAGCTTCGGTAATGATACCGCCTACGGAGTTGATAGAACCGTTAGGAGCATGGGTCATGTACTCAGCAGCGCGACGTACTTGCCAAGGCTGAATGTCATTTTTGAGTTTGTTCAGGTCAAGGCCGTTAGGTCCACGCAGAGGCTCAAGCCAGGGGCCTTTGAAGTCCCAGAAACGCATGGTTTCACCACCGAAGATGATTTCACCAGTGGGGGAGCGCATCAGGTATTTACCCAGACCAGTGGGGCCTTGGGCGGAACCGATGTTAGCACCGAGTTTTTGGTCACGAACTAGGAACACAAAGGACTGAGCTTGGGATGCTTCAGCGTTAGTGGGGCCATAGAATTCGCTGGGATAAGCGGTGTTGTTAAACCAGACGAAAGCGGAGGCAATGAAAGCCATCAGAGACAAAGCACCGAGGCTGTAGGATAGATAGGCTTCTCCAGACCAGATGAAGGCACGACGAGCCCAACCAAAGGGCTTAGTCAAGATGTGCCAAACACCACCAGCGATGCAGATCAGACCGATCCAGATATGACCGCCGATGATATCTTCCATGTTGTCTACACCAATCATCCAACCTTCACCACCGAAGGGAGCTTTCAGCAGGTAGCCAAAGATTACCAACGGGTTGAGGGTAGGATTGTTGATGATACGAACGTCACCACCACCAGGAGCCCAAGTATCGTAGACACCGCCAAGGAACATGGCTTTGAATACGAGTAAAAGGGCACCGCAGCCCAACAGAATCAGGTGATAACCGATGATGTTGGTCATTTGGTTTTTATCTTTCCAGTCGTATCCGAAGAAGGAGGAATATTCTTCCAGGACTTCAGGACCACGAACAGCGTGATAAATGCCACCTAAGCCGAGAACTGCAGAGGAGATCAAGTGTAGTACGCCGACGACGAAGTAGGGGAAAGTGTTAATCACTTCACCACCAGCGCCGACACCCCAACCTTGGGTAGCCAAGTGAGGCAACAGAATCAGACCTTGCTCGTACATGGGCTTTTCGGGAACGAAGTGGGACACTTCAAACAGGGTCATTGCCCCAGCCCAGAATACGATTAGTCCAGCATGGGCTACATGAGCGCCCAGCAGTTTTCCAGAAAGATTGATTAAACGAGCGTTACCAGACCACCAAGCGAACCCTGTGGATTCTTGGTCGCGACCGCCTAAGTAAGAATTGCTAGAGAGCGTTACCACGCGGTAATACCTCCTCAGGGAATACAAAGTTTTGATGAGGTTGATCGGCTGGAGCCATCCAAGCGCGAATACCCTCGTTGAGCAGAATGTTCTTAGTATAGAAGGTTTCAAACTCAGGATCTTCTGCTGCGCGCAGTTCTTGTGACACGAAGTCATAAGCCCGCAGGTTTACAGCTAGACCCACTACACCGATGGAACACATCCACAGGCCTGTTACGGGAACGAACAGCATGAAGAAGTGTAACCAACGTTTGTTTGAAAAAGCAATACCGAAAATTTGAGACCAAAAGCGGTTGGCTGTCACCATGGAATAGGTTTCTTCCGCTTGGGTGGGTTCAAAGGCTCGGAAGGTGTTAGAACCTTCTCCGTCTTCAAACAGGGTGTTTTCTACTGTAGCACCATGAATAGCACATAGTAGCGCACCACCGAGGATGCCAGCAACTCCCATCATGTGGAAGGGGTTGAGAGTCCAGTTATGGAATCCTTGGAAAAATAGGATAAACCGGAAGATGCCTGCCACCCCAAAGCTGGGAGCAAAGAACCACCCGGACTGACCCAAGGGGTACATTAAGAATACGCTCACGAACACGGCAATAGGGCCGGTGAAAGCGATCGCATTATAAGGACGAATGCCAACCAACCGGGCGATTTCTAACTGACGCAGGCAGAACCCAATCAGTGCGAAAGCTCCGTGCAGGGCAACAAAAGCCCATAAACCCCCTAATTGGCACCAGCGGGTAAAGTCCCACTGAGCTTCGGGACCCCACAGGAACAGTAGGGAGTGGCCCAAACTGTTGGCGGGGGTGCTGACGGCAGCGGTCAGGAAGTTGCAACCTTCTAGGTAGGAACTGGCGAGTCCGTGGGTGTACCAAGAGGTAACAAAGGTGGTTCCTGTCAACCATCCCCCAATCGACAGATAGGCGCAGGGGAAAAGCAGGATACCCGACCATCCCACAAATACGAACCGATCGCGCTTCAGCCAGTCATCGAGGACATCAAACCATCCTCTGGTGACTTGAGGGCGCTCGACTGCTATAGTCATTTGAGAACGTTCCTCGGGATTTTTTAAGGATCATGCTTTATTAAGCAAGTTAACATAAATATATATTACAGTTAACATTTTTGGCAAAGGTTTATGAGATTTTTATGAACACACAGACAGAAAAGGCCGCTATGGGCGATCGCATTCTTGAAAAGCAAATCTTAGGTTCGCGTCGCTTCAGTAACTACTTTTGGGCGACCACAATCACTGTTGGCGGGGTAGGTTTTCTGCTGGCTGGGCTTTCCAGCTATTTAGGCAAGAACCTGTTACCCTTTGCTGACCCCTCCCAATTAATTTTTCTACCCCAGGGGCTGGTCATGGGACTGTATGGCACTGCTGCCATATTATTAGCGACATACCTATGGCTAGTCGTTATCTGGGATCTTGGTGGCGGTTATAATAAATTTGACCAGGAAACTGGGGAAATCCAGATTTTTCGTTGGGGGTTTCCTGGCAAGAACCGCCGGGTTGAGTTCAACTGCAATCGTTCCCAAGTCCAATCTATTCGGGTAGATATCAAAGAAGGACTTAGCCCCCGTCGCGCCTTGTATCTAAAATTAAAGGATAGGCGGGAAATTCCTTTAACCAGGGTAGGCCAGCCTATGGCTTTATCTGACCTAGAAAATGATGGGGCCCAACTCGCTAAGTTTCTACAGGTTCCCCTGGAGGGACTTTAACATCAGCTAGATGAAAAATAGACTACTCACAATGATTAGAGGGTGGCTGTGGCTTTTGTCTCTGGTAGCGCTGGTTATGGTAACTGGCTGTGGCAGCCCATCAACTGGGGACTCCATGGATGCCCAAAATACCACGCCACCCGGCAGCAGTCAAAGGGCTGCTTCGATTTCTGCAACTAATAATTCAAGCATAATGAGTAATTTATCAAGACTCGAAGGAAAGGCAACTATTGTCATGACGGTTAACGGATCGCCGATTACTATTGAAGTGGACGGCGAAGCCGCCCCAATTACGGCGGGAAATTTTGTAGATCTCGTTAATCGTGGGGTTTATGATGGGGTGTCTTTTCATCGTGTCGTGCGCGACCCACAACCTTTTGTGGTTCAGGGTGGCGACCCCCAAAGTAAGGATGAAACTGTTCCGACTTCTCGGTTAGGTACAGGGGGATTTATTGACCCGGAGACTTCCCAACAGCGCTATATCCCCTTGGAAATTAAACCGAGGAATGCGGATGAACCTATTTATGGCAAAACCTTTGATCAGGCTAAGATTAATGTGGCTCCCGTATTAAGCCATACCCGGGGGGCGGTAGCTATGGCTCGTTCAGCATTACCTGATTCTGCTTCTTCTCAGTTCTATTTTGCTCTGTCGGATTTGCCTTTCCTCGATGGCAATTATGCGGTTTTTGGCTATGTTGTCGATGGTATGGCGGTTGTAGACCAAATTGAACAGGGCGATCGCATTGAGTCGGCTAAGATTATTACGGGGTTAGAAAACCTCAAAAATTAGCAGATTGTTACGATTTGCAACAAGAAACTTAGTTTCTAGGTTGGTCAGTGGCTGTGGATGTTGTGGTGACAGGAATAGGTTTGCGTTCGGCTTTCGGCGCTCTCAACCAGACTTGGGAAGCCATCATGAAGGGTCAGACGGCGATCGCCTTGTCTCAACCTTTCCGGGAACTTCCCCCGTCGCCTCTAGCAATGTGGGGAAGCCAACCGGGCCACCTACAGCCACTAATTCAGCCGACAGTGGCTGATACTTTAGCAGATGCCGGGTTAGAATTTCCCTTAACTGATTGTGGGGTAGTAGTTGGGTCTTCTCGTGGCTACCAAGCCGATTTAGAAGGACTGGCTAGGGACACTACAGACAGTTGTCTGGGATTATTCCCTGGTTTTCTCCATGGTCAACTAGCCGCTACGATCGCCGGTATAATTGGCTCTGAGGGTCCGGTATTGAGTCCTATGGCGGCTTGTGCGACGGGACTGTGGGCGATCGCTCAAGGATTTGAGTTAATTAAAACCCAACAATGTCAGCGTGTGATCGTTGGGGCGATCGAGGCTCCCATTACTCCCCTAAGTTTAATCGGATTTGCGAAAATGGGTGCTTTAGCCTCTGAGTCTGCTTACCCATTTTCTCGGCGGCGAGATGGTTTAGCCTTGGGAGAAGGGGCGGCGCTTTTGGTATTGGAGTCAGCAGAACTTGCCCATAGTCGCCATGGTAAAATTTATGGCAGTATTTTAGGCTTTGGTGTCACCGTAGATGCCTGCTATCATAATAAGCCTGATGGTGAGGGAAAAAGTGCGATCGCTGCTATTCAAAGAAGCCTTAATCACAGCCATCTTCATCCTACTGATATTGATTATATTCACGCCCACGGAACTGCTACCATTTTAAATGATAAACACGAAGCCTTTATTATTAATCAACTATTCCCCCATGGTGTAGCGGTGAGTTCCACCAAAGGCGCAACAGGTCACACTTTAGGCGCTTCTGGTGCTTTGGGGGTCGCCTTTTGTTTAAAGGCATTAGAACAGCAACTTTTACCGCCTTGTGTAGGGTTACAGGATTTAGAATTTCACCTAGATGTAGTCACCACTCCCCGGTCAACTGTCGTCAATAATGTGCTATGTTTAGGGTTTGGATTTGGGGGACAAAATGTGGCGATCGCTTTAGGTAAAAACCCGCAACTAATCTAGGGATTATTAATTAACCAAATCCCCAGAGTTTTATATATATCAATAAAATGCAAATTTTAGATAGTTTAAATGGGATTAAATGGCAAGATAAACCTAAGTTGGTTTCGTTGTTTTCTGGTTGTGGGGGAATGGATTTACCATTTCATCGGGCGGGTTTTGAAGTGGTGTGGGCGATTGATTGTAATGGGGCGGCTTGTCGAACTTTTAGGCGGAATATTTCGGAGACGATCGCCTGTAATAACATTCAAGAAATTGATATTACTAAGGTTCCTAAAGCTGACTTAATTACGGGAGGTTTTCCCTGTCAAGATTTTTCCATGATTGGGAAACGTCCCGGACTCACGGGAACCAGAGGAAATCTGTATACCTACTTTTTAGAGTTTATTCGCCACCACAAACCTAAAGCATTCATTGCCGAAAATGTCAAGGGTTTACTCAGTGCCAATAAATATAAAGCTATTGCCAAAATAATTGCCGATTTTGAAAACATAGAACCGGGTTATTTAGTCAAGCCTAAACTTTACAATTTCGCGGATTATGGAGTCCCCCAATATCGTGAAAGGGTCTTAATTGTGGGGGTAAGAATGGATACAGGCTTTAATTTTATTCATCCCTTCCCGGAATATGGAAGCGATCGCCTTTATCCCTATCGCACCGCTAAACAAGCCTTAAAAGATGTGGAAAAAGTGACTGATAATAATGAACATCAGAGGATTCATCCTCGCACCGTCGAAATTATCAAACGCATTAAACCAGGGGGAAATTATACAGATATTCCCAAAGATAGCGAATACTATGTTAAAGGAATGATTAGTCATGTATATCGACGACTCCACCCAGACCAACCCTCCACAACTATTATCGCTGGGGGTGGTGGGGGAACTTGGGGCTATCATTATCAAGAATTGCGATCGCTCACTAACCGGGAACGTGCTAGGTTGCAGACTTTCCCGGATGATTTTGTCTTTGAAGGGTCTTTAACAGAAGTTCGTCGTCAAATTGGAAACGCGGTTCCTCCTGATGGTATGGTAGCATTAGTCAAAGCATTAATCCCACTATTTAAAAACTCATATAAACCCGTAGATTTATATAAATTAAATCAGGAATTACAGAAACTTTCCCTTAGCGATCGCCTCAAATTAGCCAATTCCGAATCAGCCATTAACTACCGAGATCATCTCAGTATATTAACCCTTTCACCTCCTCAGCCACAGCCACCCCCCAACCCACAGAACCGGGAAAAGGAGCCACTTTCCAACCTTGATTAGCCAAACCCGGATGTACCCCTTTTATTCCTGGTATAATAATCGGAATATCAACCACCTCCAACATAGCCAAATCATTAGGACTATTCCCCAAACCAATAGTCGTAATAGTTTCCCCCCTATTAACCTGTTGATATTGATTAACCAGCCATTGAACCGCGCCACCTTTTCCCGCCGTCTGTCCAATTAAATGAGAAAAGCGATCGCCAACCACCACATTAAACCCCAAGGCTTTTAGGTGATGTGCTAACCTGTCCGCATCCACATTTTTAGGAGTAATAAAAGGCTCAGTAAACTCTCGATTTTTTGCCCGTTGTGCTTCCTGAGTAGACAAACCCGTTAACTGCATAATCTCGGCAATAGTCAAATCACCGAACCCCGTCAACTCTTCACCAATCGCCGCCATCAACTCTCGCAAACCTTGGCGCACTTGTGCATAAACACATCCCAACTGCATCAAATAGTATTTTCCCGAAATTTTCAGTTCCTCAGAAACAAGATAATCTTGATGTTTGGGAATAAAAATAGCACTGCCGTTTTCCACAATAAACGAATCTGTCAACCCGATTTCTGTCGATAATACCTCCACCTCAGCCCGAGTTTTGCTAGTGACGGGGATAATCGGGATCTGTTGTTGTTGCAGGTCTGCGATCGCCGTTATCGCCCCATGGTAGCCATAATCATCAGAATTTAGTAACGTACCGTCTAAATCAGTAAAAATTAGCAACATAACACAAGCCCAACACAGCCAAACCAGTGATATAATGACAGAATTATCACCCTAGTAGTTAGTATATTTGGAATTGTTCATGTCAGTTTTGGCTGCGATCGCGGTTCTTGGAATCTTAATCGTCGTTCATGAGCTTGGCCACTTCATGGCGGCGCGACTCCAACATATCCACGTTAATCGATTCTCCATAGGCTTCGGTCCAATTCTGTGGAAATATCAAGGCCCAGAAACCGAGTATGCGCTGCGAGGGTTTCCCTTGGGGGGTTTTGTCGGCTTTCCCGATGAAGATCCCGATAGTGAAATCCCCAAAGATGACCCAAACCTGTTGAGCAATCGACCAATTTTAGATAGGGCGATCGTAATCAGTGCGGGTGTAATTGCTAACTTGATTTTTGCCTACTTGTTATTAGTGGTTCAGGTAGGAATGATTGGGGTTCCCAACTTTGACTATCAACCAGGTGTCCGAGTCCCCTCTGTAGCCAGTGATGTCAGTTCAGCGGCGACCAAAGCTGGGATTCAGGATAATGATCTAATCATATCGGTGAATGGAGATCAACTCGGAGCTGAGTCGAAGTCCATTACCCACTTGATTGAGGTAATTCAGTCTAACCCTAACCAACCTCTACAAATGGAAATTCAACGGGGCGATCGCATTATCCCCGTAGAAGTTACCCCAGAACCGGGAGGCGATGGTAAGGGTCGTATTGGAGTACAACTGAGCCCTAACGGTGAAATCGTCCGTTATCAGGCTGATGGGATAATTGATGCCTTTGTCAAAGGTGCTGAGGAATTTCAGCGGATTTTTAACTTGACCTTGGCGGGGTTTTCCCAACTGATTAATAATTTTCGGGAAACGGCTCCCCAACTTTCCGGTCCCGTCGCTATTGTGGCGATCGGTGCTAATATAGCCCGTTCCGATGCCAGTAATTTATTCCAATTTGCGGCCCTAATTAGCATCAACCTCGCTATAATTAACATCCTCCCTCTTCCGGCTCTTGATGGCGGTCAGTTGGCGTTTCTGCTGATTGAAGCCCTACGGGGTAAACCTTTACCCGAACGGGTACAAGAAAGCGTCATGCAAACCGGATTGATGTTGTTGTTGGGGTTGGGTATTTTCCTGATTATTCGGGATACTGCCAATTTAACCGATCTCAGTTGGGTGCGATCGCTACTCCAGTAGGATTGATGAAAATATGAGCAGCCACGAACACCATAAACTGCGACATCGCGCCCTGGAAGTTCTGGTGCGCCTCAAGCGTTTATATCCTGATGCCGCTTGTACTCTCAACTATGAGACACCTTTACAGCTATTGGTAGCCACTATCCTCTCAGCACAATGTACTGATGAACGGGTTAATCAGGTGACACCAGCTTTATTTAAGCGCTTTCCTGATGCTTTCTCTATGGGGACGGCGGATTTGCAAGAGTTGGAAACTTTGGTGCGATCGACTGGATTTTATCGCAACAAGGCTCGCCATATTAAAGAATCAAGCCGGATCATTACTGAGAAATTCGGCGGGGAAGTTCCTAAACGCATGGAACAATTGCTCGAATTACCGGGAGTAGCCCGTAAAACCGCTAATGTGGTCATGGCTAATGCTTACGGGATTAATATGGGCGTGACTGTTGATACCCATGTGCGTCGTCTCAGTCAACGGCTGGGATTGACTCAGCATCAAGACCCCGTTCGCATTGAGCGGGATTTGATGCAGGTTCTACCTCAGCCAGATTGGGAAAATTGGTCGATCAGATTGATTTATCATGGGCGTGAGATCTGTACAGCCCGCAATCCGGCGTGTTACAATTGTCAATTGTCAGATTTATGCCCATCAGCACAGATCGGCTAGTAGGAGTATCTAAACTTGATTAGGAGGCGTTAACTCTAAAAATGGCTAAAAAAAGCATGATCGAGCGCGATAAAAAGCGCAAACAATTGGTTGATAAATATTCCGACAAGCGCCAAGAACTGAAAGAACAGTTTAATAGTGCGACTTCTCAGGTCGAAAAAATGACTATTCACCGCCAGATCCAGCAACTACCCCGCAACAGTTCTCGGACTCGTATACGGAATCGATGCTGGGTAACCGGACGGCCTAGGGGATATTACCGCGATTTTGGCTTGTGCCGCAACCAACTGCGAGAAATGGCTCACCAGGGACTTTTACCCGGTGTGGTTAAGTCTAGCTGGTAGGATCGGTGTCGGTGGGGAGTTGGGATGATTCCCCGATTCCCGATCAACACTCTCTACTGACCGCAGCAACGCTCGTATCCTAGACTCTGTAATAGTAAATCGCTGACGGCATTGGCGATCGCAAACTCACCAAAAAAGGTTTTGGAAAAGTCGAATGATTCCATTTCCGTCACAATGGCGATCACTAAGCAGCCTAGGTCGTTTTCCCCCTCTATGCGCTGGCGCACGAAAATCTGTGAGGCGCGTTCCGCTATTTCGGCGTTCACCGCTTCCGGTATAAATTCGCGATCGAGCCAGTCATGTAAGGTCTTTTTCAGCCACTCCCCTTCCTGTAGGGGATTTTCAACAGGGGGTAGGGTAATCGGTTTGGGCGGTTCAGCCATAATCATATGATCTCTAGTGTGTTTGCGTCAGTTAGTTTTGAATGACAGTCACAACTGGTGACTCTAAGGTTTTTTCTGTCCCAGTGTGATCATCTCGGTCCAGTTGCTCTATTCTAGCTTCGATCAATGCTACTAGGTGAACTCTCACCATTTCCGCAAATATGCGGTTAATCGATGATTCTACCTGGTTAGCCTCGATTTTGCAGCACACTTGATAGGTTTTATACTTCTTGACCTTATAGGTTTTGGTTTTGGGGTCTAAAACTTTATTGGTGGTGGTGCGACTCTGAATTGATACTGACGGCTTGGGGCGACGATACCAAAATAGACGATAGGACCGAGTATTTTCATTACTCTGAAACCGTAAAATTGTGTCCGTTGAACCCCACATTCTGACAGTGTAAGCATTATCAACTTTGTGGATCCGTAAATATCCCCAATCTTTTTCGGTTTGGTTTAACAGTTGACTCAAAGTATGCTCAAGCATCGGATAAGAAGGATTATTCACCATATTACTGACTTGATAAAAACTAATTATAGACCAATTTAATATCCTATCACATTTCTGGTAATATGCAATATGATATATCGGCGATTATTGAAGGATATGCTCAAGGGTATTTCTTGATGGCAAATGATGGGGAAGACTCCCTAGGATGGTACAGCAGCCACCAACGGGCTTTGATTCCCCTAGATCAACGCTTCCACTATCCGCGATCGCTTCAACGATTCCTTAATCAAAATCGCTTTCAAGTTGCTATTAATCGGGATTTTGAGGCGGTCATTCAAGGCTGCGCTGACCGAGAAAATACTTGGATTTCTGGGGAATTAAAGCGGATTTATCGACTGTTAAATAGCCAGGGATGGGCTTATAGTTTCGAGACCTGGGAGGGCGATCGCCTGGCTGGGGGGATTTTGGGAATTGCGATCGGCGGCGCTTTTATCGGCGAGTCTATGTTCTTTAATATTCCTAACGGTTCAAAAGTGGCGATGGTGAAGCTAGTCGAACACCTGCGAAAACGGGATTTTGTCCTATTTGATGCCCAAATGACTAACCCTCATTTAGAGCGGTTTGGAGCCTTTATTATCAGTAAAAATCAATATAATCAGTTATTGTCAAAAGCCCTGAAAAGAAAATGTTTTTTTGCCGACAATTCACCCCGGACTTTTAATGACAGCCAGTAGCTTCAGAATCGGCAAATAGGTATGACGACCGGAGCATTGACAACTGATGTACGCCAATGGCTGAAAACCTCACAGATGGCTGAACCAGCCCTCATCCCATTAATTATTAATAAGCGCCCCCACCGCCTCCTGAGTTAGGAGTATCATTAACAGGTGGATCTTGAGCTTGACAGGCTGAAGCATTAAAGGGATTATTGCAGGCTGTTACAACTTCGTCACCCATGGACGAGCTTCTCGCCTCAGCGACAGTGGTTATGCTGAAGACAGACCCGACGACTAAAACTAAGACAGTTGTAAATTTGAGTAAGCATCTCATAATGGAACATAACCTCTGTGAACTCAATCGCCTGATTATCGGCTCATAGATTCCCTTTACTGTCTACTTTTTATTATATCAGTGATTTTACGGATGTATTTTCCTACAAGGGGCTACTGAGCCAAAACACAATCTCTAAAGTGGTATCCTGCCACGGATCTAGCTTTTGTAAAGAATTGTTAAGTTTTAAGATATAGACCCTCAACATCTAATATACAGGAATAGGTATTTTTATACAAGTCAAGATTCTCTGATATTGGGTTCGACAGGAGGGGTCAACTCATAGGAGTTCTGATGTCGGCTTTTAGCCCTATACATAGCCGCATCAGCTTTTTGGACTAAGGTTTCATAATCTTGGCTATCGAGGGGATAGAGGCTAATTCCGATACTCACACCAATGGTAATAATATGGCCATTGAGTTCTGACTCTTGAGTTACCTGGTCTAGGATTTTTTCCGCCACCCTGACCGCATCAGCATGGCTAGGGATTCCTGGTAAGATGACAGTAAATTCATCACCCCCAAGGCGACTCACGGTGTCACTAGCGCGTAAACAGCCTCGCAAACGTTCGGCGACCAGTTTAAGCACTAAATCGCCGACATGGTGTCCGTATTGGTCGTTAATAGGTTTAAAATTGTTAAGGTCAAGAAAAAATAGCCCCACGAATTTTTGATTAGTATCAGCCCATACTAAGGCTTGGGTAAGGCGTTCCTCAAATAGTTGGCGATTGGGTAAACCTGTGAGAGGGTCATGGTCAGCCCTTTGCTGGAGTTCAGCGTTATATTTTTCTAACTGTTCGGCTAGTTTGCGGAGGGTTTCTTCGGATTTTTTGCGTTCGGTAATATCGCGAATTATACCAACTAAAAAGAGATTACCTGCTGCGTCTTGATGAAGCGATCGCTTAGTCGCAATCCAGTGCGTTACGCCACTAGCATCAGTTAATTTTTCCTCATTTTCCTGTTCCCAGTTAGTCTGAAAAGCCAGTTCATCCTGTTGATAAAAAACCTTAGCCTCTGCGGGAGGGAATAAATCATGGTCACTTTTCTGCAAAATTATGTCCGCTGGAAACCCTACCAATCGCGAATAGGCTTGATTAACCACCATTTTTTTATGGTCTTTAGTTTTGACATAGATGGGGTCAGGAATGGTGTTAATAATACTATTAAGGAAATCGGTTGAGCGTTTAAATTCTTCTTGAATATGTGCTAAGTAAGTGGTGACGACAATTCCCGAACCTCCCAGGGTAATTAAAGGTGGTACAACCGGAATCCACCAACCCATTAAAAGCAGTAGATAAGCGCCGGTCAAGATACCGCCGCCAATGACAATAATCATTAATGTGGAACGATAGGGCGATCGCAGTTTCCAGGACAAACTAGCACCGACCCAAGACCAGAAGATAATCCATAGCCATTCTACAGTTTCTGACCAAGTAGACATCAGGGGACGGTCTTCTAGGACGGTAGTTAAAATTTGGCTGAGAAAATTAGCATGAAGTTCCACGCCATAAATAAAACGAGGTTCTTCAAATAGACTGCTACTGTAGGGGGTCAAATGAAAATCTTTAACACTAAAAGCCGTAGAGCCAATCATGACAATGCGATCGTTAAATAGAGATGGTGGGATATTTCCAT
Source organism: Limnospira sp. PMC 289.06 (assembly GCF_032350395.1). Classification (NCBI taxonomy): domain Bacteria; kingdom Bacillati; phylum Cyanobacteriota; class Cyanophyceae; order Oscillatoriales; family Sirenicapillariaceae; genus Limnospira; species Limnospira sp. PMC 289.06. The sequence goes on along the minus strand of NZ_JARPLC010000066.1, from coordinate 3,549 downwards.
TTAAGACATCTCTGAGGGAAACCGTTTGAAAACCTACGGCGGGATTGCGAAAATTAGCTAATACTTGATAACCACCATTATCAGCGCGGACATAAGGGCCATCATTAGGTTGAAATCTGGGAAAAACTACCCCATTAAATTCCACTTCAGAATTATCAGTTAAAATTGGAAAAATGCCTTGATATTTGAGTTCTATTAAAGCCAACTGAAGGGCAAAACTACGTCGGGTTTGACCATCAGAATTACCAGCATATAATAAATTGCGACGAACGCGACCATCGGAGTCAATGACAAAGTTATTAAATCCGATCATACCTATTTCCGCCAAAGCCGGGGGAGGTGGAACGGCGGCAACTTTGAGAGTTTCCAGTAGTTCAATACCAATTAAATTAGGGATATTTATTAAGGCTTCGGTCAATTGAGCGTGACCGGGTTCCATGGGTATACCCCGATATAAATCTAAACCGATCGCCCTAGGTTCTGCGTCATTAATAATGTCTAATAAATCAGCTAAAATCTCATCAGCAACCGGAAACCCATACTCTCTTAAATCCTGTTCATCAATACCAATAATCACAATCCGGTCTTCTGGAGTTTCTGGAGGACGAGCCCGGACTAACACATCAAAAACAGCTAATTCCGAGGTTTGTAGAAGTCCTAAAAACCTGACCAGAAGCACCGCCGCCGCCACTCCAGAAGAGGTAATCCAGATGTGCTTACGTTCCAAAAACCATAATTTTAGGGAAGTTAAACCCTGTTGAGGATACTGAGCAAGTCCCTGGAAGATTATGAACATCCGATCGCTTATCCCTACAAATGTGATGGAACTCAGACCCACCCTGATTATAGACAGTTAAAATTATGGTGAGAGCGATCGCTCAACCTCAGAAGCTGTGAAAGTTAATCAAAGGGAGAATTAGCAAAATCCTGTCTGTCTTCATAACCAGACAACTCCGCCAGTTTTTGTAAAGATAACCGTCCCTGGTAGAATTTTTGGTTAATTTCCCAAGTCGGATAAGCATTAATTCCAGCTTGTTGACACAGTTGTGGTCGTGCGTTAGGACCCTGTGGATCGCACTCTACATAATCTAGTATAGCAAAAGCCTGACGGCCAAAAAGCTGCTTTTGTTCGTAGCAATGGGGACACCAATAAGCACCAAAAGTTTGAGCGCCAATCTGTTGAAGATGGGTAGCGAGGGATATTTCCGCCGCGCCTGAATTAGTAGTAATCTGACGGCTGACGAGGGTAGGCGGTGGAGTGGCTGAGGTAGGTTGTGCATCATAAACCCCCAGGAGAGTGACCAAAGCCACCATAGTCACAGCCACCCCAACTAAAAGCTGTTGTCCGAAATCATCCCAAAATCGCCCCACCATAGTCAGGACAAAGAGACTAATGGAGAAAATCGCAGAAGCCACACAGTAGGGACAAAAGGCTTGCAGTTCAAAGGCCAGCAGATACATCAAAAAGCCACTCATAACCGCCATAGCGGTAGCCAAACTAAACATAATCCACCAGGTAGCGGCTTCTAATTTAGTCCGTAGGTTTTTTTGACTGGAGGGATTGACCAGCCAGGGAGTAGCGGCTAGACTTGCCATAGTGAAATAGGCTAAAAACCCAAATAGGCTAATGGGTATCCCCGCCACGGTGGCTAATGGACTATTGAGAACTTCATGACATCCTTGGGTAGGACAGACAGCCACTCCCCCCAAGAGTTTAATCGCAGTTAAATAGGCAGTTTCGATCGCCCCTATAATAGCGATGGTGAGAATAATTAGACGAGAGTGGCGATAAATCCAGGGAGTAGAAGGACTGCTAACCATAGGAAATGTTTTCAGTTTCTGATTAGGGTTTCAGTTTACTAGGTAGTTCCGACTGTGGTTTAAGTGTCCAGGGGTCTGTTGTTCCTGGCTGTAAACCACGCCCCATAGCCTCGACAAACTGACTAACGCGACTGGGATCAATAGGTTGACTAATGCGGCCATGTCGTTTAAGGGAACTGGCAACAATCACGCCATCAGCAGCTTTAATGAGGGTAGAAATATTTTCATAATCAGCCCCACTGCCGATAAATACGGGAGTATCACCCGCTGCAGTCCGCGCTAGTTCCAGGTCTTCCAGACTAGGGGGACTACCAGTAGACCAGCCTGATAGAATAATTCCATCAGCTAAGGCTCGTTCTGTGGTTTCCTTAACTGCTGTTGTCAGATTGGGAGAACCCAGAGGTCGGCCATGTTTGACTAGGACATCTGCCAATATTTTAACATCGCTTCCTAATTCTCGACGATAGCGCAGGAGTCGGTGAGCATTGCCTTCAATTATTCCCTGGTCGGTAGCCATCACGCCGTTTAAGACGTTGACACGAATGAATTGGGCTCCTACACAGGATGCGATCGCCAAAGCGCTTTCACCGTCATTTCGCAAGACATTGACTCCCAGGGGGACTGTAACTAGATTCATCAGCCGTTGGATAATCATGGTCATGGCGCTGACCACCGCTGGATCTACCTTATCTTTAGCAAAGGGAGAATCAAAAAAGTTCTCGACAATTATACCATGTACACCCCCGGAGGCGAGGGCAGTTGCTTCTTGTTCAGCGCGATCGATTACTGCTTTGATATCCCCACCCCATCGAGGGGAGGTGGGAAGCGGCAGCAGATGCACTACTCCAATGATGGGATTTTCAGTGTTAAAAATTTGATTTAAGTCCACAGATTTACCTTAAACCGCCAAAATGTGATCAGCCCCTTACCGGCCGAAACTTTTAGCATACAACTGCTACGGTGTTTTTGACAGATACATTTAACCAGGAAAAATCTGGCAATAGCCGGAAGTTTATGAGTATGGCACCATCTGGAATGAGGTAATCACGCCATTAGTGGAGGTATCTCTCAAAGCCAAGGGCAGAATGTTAAAGGCTCCATTAATATCACGTCCTATCCTATGACCACAATTAGGGCAAACAAATTGTTTGTTGCCTCCTAGTTGGGTGTGAATGTGACCACATTTTGAACAGGTTTTGCTGGTGTACTCTTTCGTTACGTCTACTACAACACAGCCATACTTAGCTGCTTGATGCTTCAACAAAGTCTGAAAACGGTAATGAGCCCATGTCACCATGGCGCGTCCCGTTTTCGTGGCCAAGCGTCGTTTTCCTCTCTTGACCAGATTTTTCACTTCAAACTTGGGCAAAAATATTAGTTTATACTTGGTGGTGCGAGACGTTCAGATACGAAATAAGGCGGTAATGCCTGAAATAGCTATCTGGTGGGGCTTCAACCCCTTGGTTGAATATAAGAGGCTCGCCTCTGACCGACCCCATAACTGTTTATATGTCCCGACGTTTGGTATCATACGATACCAAAACCCGGCAGGGAACCCCAGGTTAACATAATCTGTAACAATTCGTAACAATTCTTAACATAACGGAAACGTAACGAAACAGAGGTGAGGGTAACGGCGATAGCCACTCCTAGTTTCAGGACCCACAATCCTGGGATTGAAGCGGGGAACGGAAGGCTCCGAGGTGTAACCCAACACCAGAATCGAGA
>NZ_JARPLC010000065.1:20938-27756 GCF_032350395.1 Limnospira sp. PMC 289.06 | reverse complement strand
CCATCAACCGTAGGTTAGGTGGTAGGTTGTGTGCAACCCAACATCAACCGTAGGTTAGGTGCAACCCAACATCAACCGTAGGTTAGGTGCAACCCAACATCAAACCCCCACCAGATAGGGACTGAGCCGATGTGATCATAGTCACAGGTAAGCCAGAGTAACGATCGCATTTAGGTTGTTATGGCTATCATGCGATCGCCGCCCAGGCCAATTCACAGAGTAGCCGGACTTTTGTCACTGCCAACCTTAGTCAAATCTCCGATGATAGTGACCATCAACCTATTCGAGCTATCAAATCTCAAATAGCTCATCTATCGTAGTATCTCTCAAAACCAGAGAGCCCAGCAACCTATAAGCACCTATCGCTAAAGCATCAAAAAAATGCTGCAGCCATTGGTAGGGGAGAACCCCTATAATGGATCGGCAGCATAGACTTTTAAGGGCAATCAGCCAAGACTACTGAATGATATGGAAATAGTAGCCAGCCACCACCAGGTTAATTCCTAACAGGACGATCGCCCAGAAAGTACGGAAGGGATAGGGAAATCCACCAGATTTATTAGCCATATTTCAAAGTTCCAATCATTTTTGTCTATTAAACCACACAATGCGATCGCTGTTAATCTATCGCCTCACCTGAAAAAATCTCTATTTCTCTGACAGAGGCGATCGCCAGTGGTGCAATATTTGCTATAATCGTCAAGTTGTCTCAACTCGCACATCCAAGAGTTCGGGTGTCTGTGGGGAAATTCCTTTACAGATCGGCGCTTGGGTGGAGGATTAACCCGAAAAGGAGAAAAATTAATCATGCCAGTTATCAGTCTCGCAGATATGCTAGAGTCTGGGGTTCACTTTGGGCATCAGACCCGACGGTGGAACCCTAGAATGGCTCCCTACATTTTCACAGAACGCAACGGTGTTCACATCATTGACCTGGTACAAACCGCTCAACTGATGGATGATGCCTATGATTATGTCAGAAGTGCTTCTGAAGAAGGCAAAAAGTTCCTGTTTGTGGGGACTAAACGACAGGCTGCTGGTATTATCGCCCAGGAAGCTGCTCGCTGTGGTGGTTATTATGTCAACCAACGATGGTTGGGGGGTATGCTGACCAACTGGGTGACAATTAAAACTCGCGTAGACCGTCTCAAAGACTTGGAAGCGCGAGAAAATAGCGGTCAGTTAGACTATCTCCCCAAAAAAGAGGCGGCGGTTTTGCGTCGCGAAATGGGTAAGCTACAGAAGTATTTGGGCGGTCTCAAAGGAATGCGCCGAGTCCCCGATGCCGTGATTATGGTAGACCAACGCCGGGAATATAATGCCGTCATGGAATGCCGGAAATTGGGGATTCCCATTATTGCTCTGTTAGATACTAACTGTGATCCTGACCTGGCTGATATCCATATTCCCGCTAATGATGATGCTATTCGTGCCATTAAGCTGATTATTGGTAAATTGGCTGATGGTATTTATGAAGGCTGTCACGGGGTATCTGCTGTTGGCGCTGATGATGATTACGACGACGCGGATACCGATTACGATGACGAGGAATTCGGTGATGATTATGAGTCTGATGATGACTCTGATGATTCCTCTGATGATTAGGTCAATACAACAACTATAGTAGACGGTCTGGGGGGCGCTATGGTTTCCCAGGCTTCTATCTGACTAGGGTTGAGTATTTGGTGAAACATTTGTTAAACTTTCTTAACAAGTGTTGGCTAGTGGCAATTTAACTAAGCAATTAAAGGATTAAACATGGCTAAAATCTCTGCAAAGCAAGTTAAGGAACTGCGCGATAAAACTGGCGCGGGTATGATGGACTGCAAAAAAGCCCTCAAGGAAAATGATGGCGATATGACTAAAGCCGCTGAGTGGCTACGACAAAAGGGTATTGCTTCCGCTGACAAAAAATCTGGTCGTTCGGCGACAGAGGGAATAGTCGGTAGCTATATTCACACCGGAGGACGGGTTGGTGTTCTGGTGGAGGTTAACTGCGAAACTGATTTTGTCGCTCGTCGCGATGAGTTTCAAGAGTTGGTGCGTAATATCGCCATGCAAATTGCGGCTTGTCCCAATGTCGAGTATGTCTCGGTCGATGATATTCCCGCTGATATTGTGGCTAAGGAAAAGGAAATCGAGATGAAACGTGATGATCTCGGTAACAAGCCTGACAATATCAAGGAGAAAATTGTCCAGGGTCGTATTGACAAACGCCTCAAAGAGTTGTCTCTGGTAGACCAACCCTATATCCGCGACCAGAATATTTCCCTTGAGGAACTCATTAAGCAGACTATCTCTACCTTGGGCGAAAATATCAAGGTCCGTCGGTTTGCGAGATTTGTCTTGGGTGAGGGTCTGGAAAAAGAAGAGACTAATTTTGCTGATGAAGTGGCTGCCCAAACTGGTGGTAAGGTTTAATCTGAGTAACTCTCAAAATCAGTGAGTTTTGGTGCAATTAACCCCGATCTGATGGCATAATCAGAATGGATCGGGGTTTTTGATTTGCTGTTGAGCTAATGGTGTTCCCCCCCCCTATTACAATTATGGCTGGATCTGTTAAACAAATTGAACATGAGATCGCACTATTGGAAGAGGCGATCGCTGATATTGCCCAAGAGCTGCATCAATGTTACAGTGATTATCTACAGGTTTTGGGTGATGGCTTGCGACAGCAACTTATCCTAGCTACTTATCATTTATGCACCCAGGGTTATCCAGAAGCCTTTTTAAAGCTATCTTTCGCGCGCCGACAAGAGTTACAATCACAAATTCGCCATCATGTTTCGCGATCGCAAAATCGGTTATTTAATCTGGTGCGTGCGCCTATTTCTGAGCAAAAACCGCCTTCTGATGAGGCGGAAACCTCTGATGATGTTGAACCATCCCCAGACAGGGAAAACACGGAAAACGAGGATAATCAAAAGGTTCGCCCCTCAATTTCTACCCTTAAACCCATTTCTCCATCTAGTCCCAAACCCCTGCTAATTACTCCCTCTCACCTGCTGCGTTGGCAAGAAAATATTGAGGAAGCCACTGCTAAAATTCTCCATCGCCTCTCCCATGAGATTAACCTGCTATTGCAGCAATCGACTATACTGCCTCAAGAGTTGCCTGTAGCCCTCATAGAAGCAGCCTCTAAAACTGAACCTCCCCTGGAAGCTACGGCGGGGAATACCCCCAATTTGTTGACTCTCATGGTGGAGACCGAAGATGAAAATGAGGAACAGACCTCCCGTGTCACTCAACTGATTACCGTTCACCTGCGGATATCGGAAATTGAGTTTTCTGACCCTAGGGTGATGGCCGGACGACATCAAATCCGCAATGTGATTAAACGCCTTAACCAGTTGGGACGCAATTATCAGAAGAAATTGCGGGAAAGGGCTGTCCTACAGGCTGAGGCGGCTTGGCGCTCTAGTTGGTTCGATGAGTAAATGCGATCGCCTCTTCTCTGCTGTCTTGACTCAATTCTCAAGGCTAGAGTCAATCAGAGTCAATGGGGGCGACCATAACCCATCACTTCCATAATATCTCAGATTTCCGAATTTGTCAAGTATTTAATGTGAATTAATGCACTAATTCCCCCTCAGAAAAACCCTAGTTAGTGAATAGCCAGGGAATCACATAACCAATTACCACCGCCGCCACAGTCAACAGAAGATTAACAATTTCTGGGAGTAGCCAGAGGTCTAAAAGACTGGCGTGAATTTGACTGACCGATAGTTGAGGGTCAATGCCGGCTGCAATTTTGGAGGCTTGACCGTGAATGCGAACCTGTAAGCCTTGGGGGTCGTCTGGGTGAATTTGTAAACGGGGAAAACTTTGGATATTGGGAGTCTTGTTAAAAATCAAAAACTGTCGCTTTTCCAAGTTCAAATCTTGATTAACCATGCGAACTTTTCCCTGTAATATAGTCGAAAGTTCGATATTATCCTGAGTCTTATCGGTGGTGAGTAACCGGGAAAAGCGCACTTGATTGACGGTTAAATTCCCCCACAGCCACTGTTGATAATTGCTAGTTTCCAGGTTAGGCAAATCCAGATATAATTCCGTTTGGCTGCTGGGGGAGAGATTCAATTCCGTAGTGTAGGGAGTCCAAACAAATTCGCGAAAGTTATACTCTTCTTCGGGTTGATTAAGTTGGGGTAAATCATATCCTTCCAGGCTGATATTTAAGGGGTCTTGTCCGAGGGAGAGTTGGATGACAGTTTTCGAGTTTTCTTCCGAGTTTTCTTCGGAGGGTGGAATTAGGGTAAAAATCAGTTGATTTCGGTCGGTATCATAAATAAAGTTGCGGACTTCGGTTTGTGGCTGGAGTCGCAGATAACTGAGTTCAAGTTGACTGAAACCATCGGGGTTAGACGAGGTGATGATTAACTTACTGTGGGGATATTTTAAGCGAATGTCTAAGTTGTCAATACCCGACAAATCCTCCCCTTCAAACAATCCCAAAAGATGCAGATTTTGAACTCCTTCTAATTCGAGGCGTTGGAGGTTGCGGATTGAGTTGATGAATAATTTCTGTGAGGGTCCGGCGTAAGTAAAGCTGACGGATTCGGCGATGATATTGCCTTCAAATACATGAGCCCACGGCACAATTTTGAAACCCAGAATAAGTAGGGAAAATAGCAGCAACAGGAAGGCGGGAGTCCGATGTTTTTGAGCCTTGAGGAAAGACCGAACCCTCCCCAGTTTCAGATAAACAATATAAGCCTCTAAATTCTCGTCGTTGACTCGGTGGGGAGTGAAGGGATTAATATATAACAATAGCTGAACCCCAACCCACAAACAATGGATGGGGATTTTGACCAATTTTAGGCAGGTTTCCCCCAAGTATATCAGGGCATTTTGCAGAGACTTTAACAGGGGAAAAATCGGGTCTTTTAGGCGATCGCATAGACGGACAAACTGTTGATATCGGTTTTGAGACCATCGAGAACATCGGAGTTTTAGCCATTGCCAATTTCGGGAAAAGTTCATGATTTCGGGAAAGGTAGGTTAGGGGATAAAATCATCGGAACCAAGCCGGGTCATGGTAGAATGAAAAAACCCTGGTCACGGTTTCTGGGCGTTGTCCCCGCTGTTGAAGTTCCGCTAATACCCACAGTTGATAGAGTCCTCTGGGTTGGTTGCGTCCATCCCAACTAAAGACCATTTCCCCCCGTCTGGGGTTGGGTCTTTGTTGACTATGAATAACTTGGTTATTGTGGCGAATTTCAAAGCTGTTAATTTGGGTGCGGGCGGGACTGTATAAAACGAATTGATAGGAGGAGGAAGGTTGACCGATAATCACCGGAATATAGATGGGTTGTGAACCAGGAAGACTGGCGATCGCCCGCAGACTGTTGGCGGCAACTGCGGCTTGTCTGATGATGCGGGTATCTAAATGCAATTGATATTTATTTTGGCTTAATTCGGGGGTGAAACTGTCGAGTTGATAACGCCTCTCAAAGGAGCGGAGAGTAATGTTAGGGGTCCCTCCCATATTCGGCACTTGCAGTCTCAGGGTATCGCCTAAATTAGTCAGGTTGGAGGTAGCCAGGGACACTAGGTTAAACGAGGCACTGATGGCTTGGCGGTTGATGCCTTCGCAGCGGCTGGGGCTAGAACGCCGTTGATAAACAAGGTGGTTAGGATCGCTGGGGGGACAGGCGGCCGCTGCTGGTGTATGGAGGGCAACAATTCCGGCGGTGAGTAGATACAGAGGGGTGAGAAGCACTGATCGGAGCATGGTTTTTTTCCCTCAAAAAGTTTGACAATATCTATGGGGATATGATAGGCTAGTATTACTGTGGAAGAAAACCCCCTTTCTGGGTGGTTAAAATCGCAGACCCCACCGTTGCAGTTGTTGGCGGATGACATCGACAGGATAAGCGAAGCCGAAACCGCCGATGCTCTCTCTTGTGTTCCCACCTGCCATAACTGCGGCTTCCAGTTCGTCGCTGATCCGGGTTACTAGACCCACGACTTGGTTATCGTAGATGACCGCGCCGCCGGAGTTCCCCACCGCTAGATTAGTGCCGCCAATTTGTAGGTTTAGCTGGTTGCGTTCGGGGGTGTTGGCGGCAATGTAACCTCGCAGGATAGTCCAGGAGCTGCCGGTGACGGGATGGCCGATGATGCGGACATCAGCATCGAGGGGAATGGCAGAGTTGCTGAGGCGGAGGGGTTCGATGTCGTCGGGGAGCCCGGTCACTTCCAGGACAGCCAGGTCTAGGAGGTCGTTGGGGCTGGTGATGTGGCGGATACGAGCCGGGAACCGCAGGCGGTGTTCGGGTTCGTTGTGGCTGTAGAGTTCGATTTGAATATCGCTGCTGGGACGTTTCCCAAAGTCCTCGTCAGAGACTACATGGCGGTTGGTGATGATGTAGGTGCTATTGCCTTCCCGGTGGACAACCCACCCGGTACCGGTTTTATATCCGGTGGTGGTTTGGGCGATAATCAGGACGGTGGAGCGTTGCAGACCAAATAGGGGTTGCTCCTGAAGGCTGGGGAGGATTTCGGTGGGGTTCGCGGGGAGGGGATTCCCCCGCAGGGCGAGGAGTCGTTCGGCTTCCTGGAGGTTGCTGTAAGCTATAGCAAAGTTGGGGTCCAGTCGGATGGCTTTTTTGTATTCGGCGATCGCACCTGGCAAATCTCCCTGTTGTTGGAGGGCAAGACCGAGATTGTTGTGAGCTAGGGTGTGGGCGCTGGCGGGTGTACCTCTTCTGTCTGGAAGTGCCAAAGCTGTTCGGTAAGCGTCAATGGCTTCTGGCAGTTTCCCTTGGAGATATAGGGCATAACCGAGATTGTTGTGAGCATAAGCATTATTGGGG
>NZ_JARPLC010000065.1:0-20929 GCF_032350395.1 Limnospira sp. PMC 289.06 | reverse complement strand
TCTAGTGCCAAAGCTCTTCGGTAAGCCTCAATGGCTTCTGGCAGTTTCCCTTGGTCAGCTAGGGCCAGACCGAGATTGTTGTGAGCCCAAGCATTATTGGGGTCTAGTGCCAAAGCTCTTCGGTAAGCCTCAATGGCTTCTGGCAGTTTCCCTTGGTGATATAGGGCAACACCGAGATTGTTGTGAGCATAAGCATTATTGGGTTCAATCTCCAAAAACTCCCGCCAAATCTGTTCTGCTTCCCTATACCTCCCCGCCGCCCGGGCTGCATTCCCCCTTTCAAACCATTCGCCCACCGTCTGAGCCGCCAAACCTGACGGCAGGAGGGTTAAGGACAAAGCCAGCAATATTGGTAGGGCAAATCGCCGATATATCATAGCAGCCACCTCTCAATATCCCCATGTTTCAGTTTAATGCCTTTTTGGTCAGATGGCGAGAAATTCACCCGGTTTTTGTGAGAGTTTGTCGGACCTCCCCAGAGATAGTCATAGAAACCCGGTTTCTGGGAGGTTGGGGGGAAACAAACCCGGTTTCTGGGGGTTTCTGGGAGGGTTTATCGGACCTAGCGCAAATATGCTATATTGATTAAATAGTCATCTACTATTGTCATAACTAGCCACCATAGCCCATGGTTTCATGATATCCGCAATTTCTGAATTTGTCAAGTATTTGAGCTTGATTAATCCACCAATAAACCCTTATAATATCAACAAAGTTGGCAATCAAAAGCAGTTAAAATTAATCACCTATGGCAATCTATGAACCCGATTGGTCTCGTCTCCAAAAAGCCCTATCTGTAGAAGCAGAACGTGGGTTTAATAATATTCAGGGCAAAGAGTATAGATTTCATGAATTCTTACAAATCAGCATTAATAAACTCATCGAAATTATCCCCCTAGAAGCCCATGAAGTAGGTCAAAAATTAGTGGGAAATTTTGCCAGATATTCCCAACTAATCACCGAAGATAGACAGCATTTGATAGCGGAAACCCATAACTTTTTAATCCAAGCCGAGCGCCTGTTAGAAGCCCAGAAAAAACTCGCCAAAAATCAGCCCCCAGAGCCATCCCCTAGCCCTCCCCGTCGCAGCAGTACCCAGGAAGTTACCCCCCCCAAATTACCGGAATTAGACCAGGGATTAAAAGAACTGGTGGGACCCAGAAATAGCGACCTTTTAGCCAGGCTGGGAATTTATACGATTTATGATTTACTCTATTATTATCCCCGCGACCATATTGATTACGCCCGCCAAGTCCCCATCAAAGAATTAGAACCTGGGGAAACTGTTACCATTGTGGCAGAGGTGAAGCGGTGTAATTGTTTTAGTAGCCCCAAAAATCGCCATCTCACTATTTTAGAATTAATCGTCAAAGACCGAACCGGACAACTCAAAATTAGTCGTTTTTATGCCGGAAATCGCTATAGCAATAAAGGCTGGCAACATAAACAAAAATATAACTATCCTCCGGGAGCGATTATCGCGGCTTCTGGGTTGGTCAAAAAAAATAAATATGGCATCACCCTAGATAACCCAGAATTAGAAATATTAGACCGGGCTGATAGTCATGCTGCTTCCATGAAAATTGGCCGGGTTTTACCGGTTTATCCATTGTCGGAAGGCATTGGGGCGGATTTGGTCAGGAAGGCGGTTTTGGCGGCATTACCAGCAGCTAATAAACTCCCGGAATCATTGCCTCCCAAATTGCGGGAAAAATATCAGTTAATTGAAATCTCCGATGCTATCACCAATATTCACTTCCCCCCCAACCGTGACTGGTTAGCCTCGGCTAGACGACGCTTAGTATTTGATGAATTTTTCTATCTGCAAATCGGCTTATTGCAGCGGCGACAAGTTTCTAAAACTAACGAAAAAAGCGCGGCTCTCCTCCCCCAAGGAGAACTAATTGAACAGTTTTATAAAATGTTGCCTTTTGAATTGACTAAGGCTCAAAAACGAGTGATTGGAGAAATCTTGACGGATCTCAACTCGGAAGAACCTATGAATCGCTTAATTCAAGGAGACGTTGGGGCGGGTAAAACTGTGGTGGCTGTGGTGGCAATGTTGGCGGCAATTCAAGCCGGATATCAGACGGCTTTGATGGCTCCCACGGAGGTTTTGGCGGAACAACATTATCAAAAATTGGTGGGTTGGTTGAATTTAATGCACCTTCCGGTTGAGTTGTTGACGGGTTCGACTAAGACTGCTAAACGTCGCCAAATTCATGCTCAATTACAAACGGGAGAATTGCCGGTTTTGGTGGGGACTCATGCGTTAATTCAAGACCCGGTGAATTTTCATAAGTTGGGGTTGGTGGTGATTGATGAACAACACCGCTTTGGGGTGCATCAACGGGCTAAGTTACAACAAAAAGGTGAGTCCCCCCATGTTTTGACGATGACGGCAACTCCTATTCCGCGCACGTTATCCCTGACTTTACACGGAGATCTCGATGTTAGTCAGTTGGATGAATTACCACCAGGAAGACAGCCAATTCAAACGACTATGTTATCTGGTCGTAAACGTCAGGAAGCATACGATTTGATTAGCCGAGAAGTGGCACAAGGACGACAGGTTTATGTGGTTTTACCTTTGGTGGAAGAGTCGGAAAAATTGGATGTGCGATCGGCTGTTGAAGAACATCAAAAGTTGCAAACTAAGATTTTCCCGGAATTGGCGATCGCTTTGTTGCATGGTCGCATGAGTAGCCAGGAAAAAGAAGCGGCGATCGCTAAATTTAGGGAGGGAGAAACCAATATCCTAGTATCAACAACTGTCGTAGAAGTTGGGGTTGATGTTCCTAATGCTACGGTGATGTTAATTGAAAATGCGGAAAGGTTTGGCTTGTCACAATTGCACCAACTACGGGGTCGCGTCGGTCGTGGCGCTCACAAGTCCTATTGTTTGTTAATGTCGGGGAGTTCCTCACCGGAAGCCAAGCAAAGATTACAGGTTTTGGAACAGTCCCAGGATGGCTTTTTTATTGCTGAAATGGATATGGAGTTGCGGGGTCCCGGTCAGGTTTTGGGAACCCGTCAGTCCGGTTTACCTGACTTCGCTTTGGCTAGTTTGGTGGAAGACCGCGAAGTTTTGGAACTAGCCAGAGAAGCCGCCCAAAAAGTCATCCAGAAAGACTACACCCTGGAACGTTGGCCGGCTATGGTCGCGGAGTGGAACCGACGCTATCAAAAAATGATGGGAGGATCGATTTTGACTTAGGTTGACACCAAAACCTATAGGGCTTGTCTTCGCTCCCCGATTAGCTTAATATATATATGCCGAAAAGTTGATCTGATTACCCTGGGTAAGCCGAAATCTATGGGGGTCATTGTGTCGGGGAGTCGCCAATCGTCAACCCGTAAATCGTCCGGGTGCAACAGAGGAAAAGCGATCGCCTCTAGCTCCCCACACAACCCTAGACTTTTCGCCGCCACTAGGGTCGGGACTAAATCCCATTGTACCCCTAACAGTTCTACCATTGCCCTATCGAGAGCAAAAACGTCCTCAGAAGCCCCTAGCAAGCCCAACAAGCGCGGTTCCCCGTTACTCGGACCATTTCCCTCATGGGCGATAATACCATCAATAATCGTCAATTCTGGGGCGATCGCTCTAGCAGTTTCTACCAACATTCTACCAAAGCGATCGGCATCTTTTCCCGCTTCCATGTGCCACCAGGCCTTCATTTTCCCCGGAACACAACCAAACAGGTTTTTCACCCCCAGAGTCATTGTTAGCTGGGTGTGAGATTTCACCTTGGGGAGGTTAATCACAACGTCCGCTTCCATAGCCTCCCGACTTAACCGCAGGCGATCGAACTCTTGGGTATCCGTTGAATACTGGCGACCGTGAAATTCCACCACCGGTAAGTCTAACTCCCTAATTAGGGGTAAATAACCGTTGGCTTTCGCTACCCCTAAAGCACTCCCAAAAGCTGGACTATCCCCTAAAAATGGCTGACCACCTACTTCCTTCACTAACCTAGCCACCGCCGCCACCAATTCCGGACGGGTTACACATTCTTTAGTCGGACGAGAACCCGTTAATAAGTTCGGCTTTAATAAAACGCGATCGCCTGGCTTTACCCATCTTCTCACACCTCCCAAAGGTTCTAACAAGGCTTCCAAAGAATGGCGCAAGGCTGAGGGTTCATAGGAACTTGCTCGAATTAAACTTACTGAAGACATGATTTTAATATGAGACGCACCCGCCAATTAACTTAACTACTGCTGTACTCCAATTTTACCCGCTGCTCCCCTTTGTAAGGCGGTTACCCTCTGAGCATTAGTGAAAGTAGCTTGATCTCGAATTTGAGGAAGTGGCGGCTTCACTTCTACCTTAGTTACCTTAGCCATACACACCAAAACCGTTTGATCAATTAAGTGCAAAGTTACCCACCGTTGTGATAACAGTTGGGGCAATTTTTGGGCTAATTCAGTGGCAGAAATTGGCATACTGAACGTTTCAACTTGACCACTTTCATAGTAAAATGAGATCTGTGGCTCCCCTGTCTCTACCTGCATTGTCGCAAAAGAACCTTTAGGCATGATTGTTCCCTCAATTCAATTAATGTCTTGACACTATGAGGCTGAAGATACGAGAGTTTAAATTCTAATCGTTTTCCGTTGATTTCGTCAAACTTTCCCAGATGTGGCGATCGCACCAAATCACTAAAAATACCCCTAAACTACTTAAAGCCTAGTAGGAGGCTACTAGGCTCTAAACCGACTGAGTAAACTCAGTTGACTCAAGCAGACGTTGGTTAAGTTACTCAGAAAAATGATAGGATCTAAATTTGGTTAACAAAATTTGCAACAACTCTGACTCAGGGAACTCACCTTTAAATCAAGCCGATACAGGCTCCGTTTATAGCACCGATCCCAAACAAACTCAACTTACGAGAGCCTTCAGGCCGGGAGTCTACCCCTTTGACGATGCTAACAAGTTATAGCTCGAACGCACTGTTCAGACGCTGCAATTGGACTCAAGCGGGCGGACACAGGCTTCAAGTCCGAACTGGGTTACTCAAAGAATTTACTTCTTCTTGTGTCCTCATAGTGCTAATATAGCACCATTTTCTGAGTAGGCAAGCATAATTTACAAAGTTTTACAATAGCCATGACAATAGCGATCGCCAAAGAGGTAGCAACACTATTCTATGGAGATTCAAGAAAGCTAACCGAGATGCGATCGCCCAACTGTAAACCCAATTCCTCAGTGAGCCCCCCGCGCAACTCAATCACCTTGTCCACCATCACATCAGTAGGTCCATAGGTCGGACAAGGATCAGCCTCGCAGGGGAGAGCATTAACCTGAATATAACGAACCACCCCATCGCGCATAAAAACCATATCCAAAGGAATCTTGCAGTTTTTCATCCAAAACCCCACCAACTCCGGGCGATCGAAAACAAATAACATACCGCGATCGTCAGGAAGGAAAGTCCGAAACATCAACCCCAAAGCCTGTTGTTCAGGAGTTCTCGCCACCTCAAGCTGAATTTCGCGATCGCCAATCATAGCTTTAGCCGTAATCGGTAGCATTTGACCCTGATTAAAAATCTGCGCCATATCCTGATCAAACTGATCAGCAGGGACGGATATCCTATGGGTATCACAGCCTACCAACAAGCAAGTAATAGTCACACAACTTAACCCCAACCGCCGCCAATCCATCACCCACCGCCCAGACCCGCCGCCAGCCTTCGTGATCAGACTTACACTCAAGGTAAAAATCGACCTAGGTATCTCGCAAAACATATCCTACACCTCTAACAGTCTGAATCAATCGTTTTTCCCCTTCCTCCTCAATTTTGAGTCGCAAATAGCGGATATAAACCTCAATCACATTAGACTCTCCCAAAAAATCATATCCCCAGACATTTTCCAGGATCTGTTCACGAGTCAAAACTTCCCGGGGATGTTCCATTAAATATTTCAGTAAATCAAATTCCTTCATAGTTAAATCGATCGCCCGATGGTTACGAATAGCCCGTCTCGTAGCCAAATCCAAGACCAAATCCCCAAACCGCAACATATCCAACTGATTATCTTCAGATTTTAGATATAGCTTCACCAAATCCAGGAACCCCTCACAGCGATAGGGTTTGAGAAAATAATCATCAGCCCCTGATTCCAAAGCCGCCACCCGGTCATCAACCGCATCACGAGCCATAAATATCAATATAGGCGCAGTGCAGCCCATTTCCCGGAGATGGCGACACAGAGACAATCCCGACTCTCCCCCCAGCATCCTATCTATCACAATCAAAGCCGGTTGCACTTCCATCACCTGATGTAAACCCATCGCGGTATTGTGAGCCACTACCGGATAGTAACCGGACTCGTGCAAGTCATTACTGATATTTTCAGCCAACAGTTGATCACTTTCAATAATCAATATTGAAGCACGGGAATCTAGGGCGATCGCATTCATACGGCAATAGTTATTAACAGTAGAAAACTAATTGATTCGACTCTTGTGCCTCAAGGTAGTTCCACAGAAGTAGGTTTCGCGATATGAGGGAGTCCCCAGCCTAGTTTTTCCCGCAAAATTTGGAAAAATTCCGGTGGTTTCAGACGAATAAAACGAGCCGGAAAAGGCGATCGCTCTACTCGGACGTGATATTCTGGTAGAACATAACATCCCCCATTGCCATCAACCACCATCACCAATTGATTCGGACTAGCCGGATAAATACTCACCACTTCCCGGTCTGCATAAACCAGAGCCCGCGAAGCCAAAGAGTGGGGACAAATTGGCAACAATTGCAGAACCCCCACCCCCGGCGTAACCACTGCTCCCCCCGCCGACAGACAATAAGCAGTGGACCCAGTCGGAGTAGAAATAATCACCCCATCAGCAGCAATATCAACTGGAGCATGGCGACCTATTTCTATTTCAAAATGGCACATACAGGTCATTGGTTCCCGGTGTAGCACCATTTCATTTAAACATAGAGCCTCCCAGAGCAAACTTTCCTGGTTAAATACTCGCACCAATAGCATTGTGCGTTCCTCAACCAAATATTCCCCAGCCAAAACCGCTTCTAAGGCTTGGGGTAACTGATTTAGATAAGTTTCCGTCAGAAATCCCATGTGGCCTGTATTTACCGCCAACATCGGAATACCCTGGGGCGCTAATTGTCGGGACGCAGACAGAACCGTACCATCTCCCCCCAGGACAATAGCAAGGCTCATATCGCGATCGAACTCTGGCGGCGCTAACCCCTCGATCGCAGTATGACACAGAGGGCGATCCGGATTGGAATAACCCAAAATCCCCCCCATTCCCGTAGCTACAAAAACATCCCAACCCAGGTTGGTCAACTTGTCCTTTAATTCAGTTGCACTGCGACAAGCAGCAGCCTTAGCATCGTTATAAAGAATCCCTACTTTTGGCACTGGGATAAACTTAATAATGGTTGATCAACAATCAGTGGGGCAAATTTACTTAGCGCCCCATTGTACCACAATCAGCAAAATACTTGACTGATTGATTCTACTAGCCTACTACAACATCAGCCTACAGCCAAATACTCTCACGATTTGAACGGGCTGCGCTTTTGTTTACGTTTTTTCTGTTTTTCTCGTTCATATTCCAACTCTTTCAGTTTTTTCATGATCCGACCAAAGTATTCTTGTAGGTAACTTTCCAGCGTCGTATTTTCTTCTGGGTTCATACCCAATATCTGATACGTCTCATCCATTGACGCTTTCAGAGGTTGACCCGTTGCGAGAACTTCCACAAACGCCAGCCGATCTGAAATATTCAGACTCCACTGGAAAAATCGAGTAACTTTGCGGACAATGCGGACAATGCTGTTAGGTGTGCGCGTGACTCTCGCTTGTTTCCCTGACAGTCTTTCGCACAAGCGGATAATTTCATCCGCTGTCCAAGCCCTCGAACCCACCACCGGAAACGTTTTATTCTCAGCTTCAGGGACTGATAACGCCCGGATCGTGATTTTAGCGATATCCTGAGTATCCATATAGGCGATCGGAGAACTTACCCCTGGAACCCATACAGACTGACCATCTAAAATCGGGATCGCAAATTGACCAATTAAGCCTTGCAAAAAGCCACAGGGTCTCAGAATTGTATATTTAAGGCCAGATTCAGCTAAAAACTTTTCTGTACAGCGTTTAATCTCTAATAATGGCACTTGCGTATATTTTTCCGCATCCAAGAACGAAAAAAACACGAATCTCTCTACCCCAGCCGCTTTAGCCGCCTGAATTAGCGCCACTTTCCCTTTCCAGTCTACATCTTTAATACTTAGGGAATCTGTCGGGCGCGCCGTCGCCGCATCAATTACCACCTTTACCCCCTCTAGCGCCGGTTTTAACGTTTCTGGATCACATAAGTCTCCCGGAACCAGCTCTGCACCCCACTCTTTCAGGAAAGCAGCTTTTTTGTAACTACGCGCTAAACAACGGACCTGGTAGCCTTCATCTAATGCTCGGCGGGCTATCTGTCTACCTAGAGTACCTGTGGCACCAACAATTAATAATGTCATGAATAACCAATATGGGGCTTAAACTTTACCTAAAATATTATCAAAGATTCTCTCATTTTTTTACAAAACTTCATAATTTGCTCAGATTAGAGCCCTACCCCTACCACACCACTAGCGCTAATGGCCATTACTACCATTAGCGCCAACAGCAATCAGCACCGGATAACTCCTTATCTGATGCACCTAGTAGGGTTCCGCCTCTGGTGACTATTCCCCACCTTGGATTTTCAGGAGGAGGAACCCGCCACCTAATCCCACCAGAATCAGAACAAAGGACAGAAACGCCGCATTAAAAATTTCACCAGCCATAAATTTTGGATCTCCTGTACAAGTCTAAACAATTGCCCTATCTATTTTAGGGTGAACCGGTAGCGATCGCACCAAAAATAGCCATCAGCCCCACCCATACCCAGTCGCCACCCCCATTAACTCAAAGGAATCAGCTCTGTTGACACCCCCATCTCATCCAGCATTTTCTGGATTTCTGCACAGTAAATCGGGTTCATCACAATAATCTCATCCGGCTGATATTCCTTCAAAAATTCCGGCGACATAATTTCATGACCAACACCCGGAATAAACTGTCCGTGTCGGTGAGGATTAATATCTACAATATACTGCACCTGATTCTCAGTTTTTAAAGTCGTCAGAAACGCCACACATTTAGAACCAGAACCCCAAACTACAACCCGCTTTCCGGCTTCCTGGGCGGTCTTTAGATGTTCTTTCCAATGATTAATTTTGCCTTGAACATGAGTCGCAAAATATTTCATATCCTGTTTAACTTCCTCTGGGCTTTCCTCAAAAGGATGAATTTTACCGGACAAATCCGAGACAGGTTCCCCCTCAATTAACAGATATTGGTCACCATAGGCTAAATATACATCCGTCACCTCAAACCCAGAAGCCCGGAATAAACGAGCCAAAGTTCCTGGCGTAAAATAAGAACAATGTTCATAGTAGATGTCCTCAAAAGCCAAATCCTTCAAAACTCGACCCATATCGGGAATTTCAAAAAAGACAGAAGTTGGGCGGTTCCCAATTGAGCGCCGCACCGTCCCCACAAATTCAGCCGTTGGGTAGATATGTTCTAAAGTATGGCGACAGCAGATAAAATCCCCCACATATTCACTGTAGCCCTCTGAATAATAGTCTTGAATAAACCTAATTCGTTCCGTGGCTGGGCTTTGGACTCGTCCCACCACCGCCGAAGGGTCAATACCCACCCCTCGGTTATTCCCTAACTCGCACATTAGCACCAAAAAATCACCCTTGCTACAGCCGATTTCAACTACATCTTTATCCCGGAGATTATACTTATTAATCAGCCGATTCGCTAAATCCAGAGCAAACTGATTAAATGTTGGTGAAAAACTTTGCTGGTCTTCATAATTCGGGGCGTAGGCTGACCATTTGGAATCAAACTCAGTATTCGTAATAAAACCGCAATTTTCACAGTATCCTAACACCACATCCCCGCGCGGAAAATCTAAAGCCTCCTGTCGGGTTGGCATCATTAAGCAACTATGAACTGGGACATCCCGCACCTCGTAGAAAACCCACATTTCCTGATGACCGCAGTTAGGACAAGTATGCTCAACTAACTTAAACTCCGGTTCAGTATTAGCCACATCTGCCACTGATTTACTACTCATATTTATCTCCTAATTTTACTACCAATAAAACTCAATTAAAACTCAATATTGGCGCTGCTTAATCTCCCAGAATTTCCCGATTATCAACCCACAATTTTTGGCTGAGGTATCGGAATGATAAACTTCCCACCCCCGTCTCGGTAAGCCTGTTGCTGCTTGATAATTTCTTCCGCAAAATTCCACGCCAAAATTAAAACATAATCGGGCTGGTCTTCTACTAATCTTGACGGCGGTACAATCGGTAAATGATTGATACTCATAAAACGTCCGTGTTTAAATTGGTTCAAGTCCGCTACATAATCTAACAGAGTTTTATTAATACCAAAATAGCTTAACAACGTCGTCGCTTTCGCCGCCGCACCGTAACCTACTACCCTTTTATTCTGTCGCTTCAACTCCCACAGAATATTTAGTAAATTATCCTTAATAACCTCTATGCGATCGGCAAAATCTTTATAATAGTCCATACGGTCTACCTTTAATTCCCTCTCCTGTTTAAGCAGAGATTTTACCGAGTTTTGAACCGCCTCTTTCCGTTCCACAAACAACCGCAAAGAACCCCCATGAATAGCCGTCCGCTCAATATCATTTAGATACAGAGAATGGCGGCGAAATAGACGCTCAAGCGCCGTTACTGAAAAATAACACAAGTGTTGATGATAGATAGTATCAAATTCACAATGATCTACTAAATCTACCACATAGGGAGCTTCAATTACCGCTACACCATCCGGCTTTAATAGCGTATAAATCCCCTCAACAAAGCCATTTAAATCAGGGACATGAGCCAAAACATTATTGGCTAAAAATACATCCGCTTTTTTGCCCTCAGCCTCTAATTTTTGGGCTAAATCTTTAGTGAAAAAATCATGAATTGTCGTAACTCCTGATTCTCTCGCTTTGGCTACCGGACCCTTAGCCGGGTCAATTCCTAAAACCGGAATCCCTTGTTCCAGAAAGTTTTTCAGCATATATCCATCATTACTCGCCGCCTCAATTACCAGACTATTACTATTCAATTTTCTGGATTTAATAATGTTTTCGGCGCTATCACCAAAATGCTTCAGTAACGAAGGAGAGACTGACGAAAAATAAGGATAATCTCGACCAAACAGAATTTCTGGGGGAACACTAACCGTTATCTGAACCAGTCCACAGTCTGGACAAAATACTAAATCCAGAAGGGCTGTATATTCCGGCTTATCAATATTCTCGCGGGTGATTAATCCATCAGCTAGGGGAGTGTAGCCAAAGGAAATAATTAGTTCTAGGTTTTCTGAACCACAAGAACGACAGACTGGTATGGAGTCAGGCATATTTTAAAGATGTTTGATTGCTACAGGATCAGAATATTTGGAAACTGACTCAATTACGGAGTCAATTTATAGATATGGTCTTGTCTAACCCGGCTACTAATTAACTAAATGGAATCACAAGCCTATAGCTATTATCTCTAGCTGTTGGTTAGATAGTCATAAAGTCGATTTTTCAACTTATTTAACACACTTCAACAGCTATTAATTAAACGGTTTATGATGCCATTTTTAAATGGTTAATAGATGATTTAACCTTGGCTAAACAGTTGTATATTTAAGCATTGACCGGGCTTTTCCATCGCAAGCTATTATCTAAACTTCCTTCTCCAATGAGTTTCTGAATGTGAGCAATACGTTTGTAGCGTTCCCCCTCAAACTCTTCGAGAGTCAGTCCGATTTTTTGATACGCTGCATAGAGTTCTGACGCACCACGACGCGCATTCCATTCCGGTTGAAACTCTGGTAAGGCTTCTAAAATCTTGCTACAATTTACCCGATAACAACGCTTATCAGGTCCGCCATCTTCTGCATATTCAATCGTGCAATTTGGCACAATTTCTTCAACTATATTCGCTAGGTCGCGGATGCGGTAGTTATCCTCATTACGACCGACATTAAAGGCTTGATTATGCACGACTTCTCGCGGGGCGTGTAAGGTAGCAATGAAAGCTCGGCAAATATCCTCAATATGAACAATGGGTCGCCAAGGAGTCCCATCACTCTTGATATAAACCCGCCCCGTAGTGAAAGCCCAAGCCACTAGGTTGTTTAATACCAAGTCAAACCGTAAACGGGGAGAAACACCATAGGCTGTAGCATTACGCAGAAAAGTAGGACTAAAGTTATCGTCTGCTAGTTTGCTAACATCTTGTTCAACCATTACCTTGGAAATACCGTAGGGAGTGACTGGATTAAAAGGTGATTCCTCCGTTAGCCAGTCGTCTCCTCCTGCGCCATAGTTACTACAAGATGATGAGAAGATATAGCGACTTACTCCGGCTTCTTTGGCTAGTTTGGCTAACTTCACAGAAGCCTGATGATTGATTTCGTAAGTTAACTCAGGATTCAGATTTCCTAGGGGGTCGTTTGACAGTCCCGCTAGGTGCAAAATTGCATCGAAACCCTCAACGTCTGAGGCTTCAATGTCGCGAATATCCTTACATATTTCGGGAATTTCTGTAATCCCTTCCCCAAATGTACACTGTTTGAATATGTCGCTGTCTAGTCCAATAACTTCATGCTTTTTTGCTAACAGCATTGGGACTAATATTGTCCCGATGTAACCCTTGTGTCCCGTCAGTAATAATTTCATCTTCTTCTCTCCAAGTTTTCCAAGGTGCTTGATTGGTTTCCCACAGTGCTTCTAAACGACGTTTATCTCGCAGAGTATCCATACACTGCCAAAAACCGTCATATTGATAAGCCATTAATTGACCATCTTTGGCTAGGTTTTCTAAGGGTTCTTTTTCCCACTGGGTATCATCCCCAGCAATGTAATCATAAATTCCGGGCTCTAGTACAAAGAAAGCACCGTTAATCCATCCTTCACTAATTTGAGGTTTTTCGGAAAATTCAACTACTCGATTTCCGTCTATTTTGGGTAGACCAAAACGCGCAGGGGGTCGCACCACTGTCATGGTGGCTAGTTTGCCGTGACTTTGGTGAAATTCTAATAATTGCTTGAGGTTAATATCCGAAACTCCATCACCCCAAGTTAACATAAATGTCTCATTATTTACATGGGGAATAAGTTGCTTTATCCGCCCGCCAGTATTGGTATATAACCCGGTATCTAGTAGTTCTACTATCCAATCCTGACGGTAGCCCCCATCAATGTTAACTTTGCCTGTGCCTAGGTTAACTGTGAGCTTATTACTGTTTAAAGAACAGTAATCTACCATATATTTTTTGATTACTTCTGATTTGTAACCCAAGGCAATAATAAAGTCCTTAAATCCATGGTATCCATAGTGCATCATGATATGCCAGAGGATAGGACGACCTCCGATTTCGACCATGGGCTTGGGTTTACTTTCTGTTTCTTCGGCAAGGCGGGTTCCCAATCCACCTGCTAGGATTCCAACTTTCATAGATGTTACTCAATAGGGAGTTTGGGTTGATGCAATTTGAATCTGTCGAGTCTGGAATGAGCCTGAAAATTAACACATTATTTAGTATAAGCTGTTGACTTAAATCCATATAGGGGCTATTGTAAAACTTAACATCTTGATTGTGAAGATTTGGTAAAATCTCGGCAGTTTATGACAGGCTGAACCTCAATAATAAAATTATGTTAAGTTAAGGGTAGAAATGTTAAGACGTTTGGCGATTACTTTGGGAGACCCGGCGGGAATAGGGCCGGAGGTGGTTTTGAAGGCTTTGGCTAATTCCACTTGGACTGACAAGTGCGAGATCACTGTGGTGGGTAGCCGTTGGGTGTTGGAAAATACCTACCAACAACTCAGGAAAACTACTCAAGCGATCGCTAATCCTGATCATCTCAATATTTTAGATATTAATGATGGACCCTCCCCATCCTCTATTAAATTTGGGGTCGGAAATGCCAGCAGTGGGGCGGCGAGTTTTGCTTATCTGGAAACAGCGATCGCCTCCACCCTCAAAGGGCAATTTCAGGGAATTGTTACCGGACCTATTGCCAAAAACCACTGGAAAGCCGCCGGACATCACTACCCAGGACAAACCGAACTTTTAGCACTGCGTTCCCAAGTTAACCGCTACGGAATGCTATTTGTAGCCCGATCGCCCCATAGTAACTGGACTTTACGCACCTTACTCGCCACCACCCATATTCCCCTATCACAAGTCCCTCAAACCCTCACCCCTCAACTCCTAGACCAGAAACTAGAGTTACTCATTCTCTCCCTAGACCAGGATTTTGGTATTAAAACCCCCAAAATAGCCGTTGCTGGACTTAATCCCCACAGCGGCGAAAACGGTCAGTTGGGAACCCAAGAACAAGATTGGCTAATTCCCTGGATACAACAAAAACGCGATCGCTATCCCCAAATTCAACTAGACGGACCTATCCCCCCCGATACATTATGGGTCAAACCCGGTCAAGCCTGGTATGGCCAAAACACAGCCGCCCATGATGCTTACCTCGCCCTTTACCATGATCAAGGATTAATCCCCGTTAAGCTAATGGCATTCGATCGCGCCGTTAATACCACCATTGGTTTACCCTTTATCCGCACCTCCCCCGACCACGGAACCGCCTTTGATATCGTCGGTCAAGGTATTGCTGACCCCTCCAGTTTTCAAGCGGCGATCGCCTTAGCCATAGAATTAGCCCATCAGCCCCGCAACCATCTCCACCCCATTTTATTCAATAGTTAGACGCAATAGCTATAGAACCCCTTAAACTATCGCGCCAACAACTATTTAAAATCTCCTATCCATATCACTAAACTGTTCTGGGGGATTTAGACAAACCCTAAGTAAGTCATTAACAGCAAATTCCGTGCTACCGCTACCCATTCCCACCACACAAGAAGCATAACGTTCCGGTAGAAGAGAGCGACCGCAACCTTCCAACACAGTTAAAGCATTAGCCTCACTATTGCTCCTAGTAATATTAACCACACAATTAGCCAACTCCTGCGGGCGGCGAACACTCATACATCCCAAAACCGCCTCATCCCCAGCGATACCAGCATCACGAGTAATAAGAGTCACGCACTCACCAATACTTGTAGGTCTAATCGCCATACCACAAGCCGTCGCTGTAGCCCGAGGAGACACCCCAGCATCCTCCAATTCTCTCACACATCTAGCATAATCAGCCTCAACCGTCAACCGATAAGACGGGAAACCTTGAGCCGCCGATTTTACCGGAATCATAGCCCATAACAGGCTAACTACTGTCAGGGGAAGACCCCAAGCCAATTTTTGGGAATTCAACATTTGCTTCAATATAGCTAATCAAATTTTCGCTCATCATACCACCGCCTGTTTTTCAAAGCGATCGCCTTTACATCTTGCCCATTTTCGTTTCAAGAACTTATAATAGAAGATTGGTGAAATTTTTATGTTGAGAGGAACTTAGATGTCTCGATATCGAGGACCCCGGCTTCGGGTTGCACGTCGTTTAGGGGATCTTCCCGGACTCACCCGGAAAACAGCCCGACGTGCCTATCCCCCTGGTCAGCACGGTCAAGCTCGCCGCAAACGTTCAGAATATGCAGTTCGTTTAGAAGAAAAGCAAAAACTCCGGTTTAACTATGGTTTGTCTGAACGACAACTGTTGCGTTATGTCCGCAAAGCCCGTCGCGCCTCCGGTTCCACCGGTCAAGTCTTGCTGCAATACCTAGAAATGCGTTTGGATAACACCGTGTTCCGTCTCGGTATGGCTCCCACTATCCCCGCAGCCCGACAGTTAGTTAACCACGGTCATATCACCGTTAACGGTAAAGTTGTAGATATTGCCAGCTATCAGTGCCGTCCGGGCGAAATCATTGGCGTGAGAAATAGAGACAAATCTCGCGAAATGGTCAAAGCTAATCTTCAGTATCCTGGTTTAGCTAACGTCCCTAGCCATTTGGAGTTAGATAAAAATAATCTCACTGCTACAGTAAATGGTGTGATTGAAAGAGAATGGGTCGCTCTTTCCATCAATGAACTACTCGTCGTTGAATACTATTCCCGTATGGCTTAATTATTGGCATTCTCCCGTTAAACAAACTTTCTAACGGGAGAATATCAATTCCATTAACCACCAATTTGCGACATCGTGCGGCTATATCCCTGGGAGCTTCCTGTATCCCTGTCCTTAAAATTGATTTCCGGTTTCATACCTAGCAAATCCCTAACCTGTTTTTGTAGGTCCTCCACCGGAACACCCTCCCGTAAAGCCGTTTTTAGGTCGATCTGACCCGTTTCATTCAGTAAGCAAGGCCTTAACCAACCATCCGCCGATAGGCGCATTCGGTTACAGCGATCGCAAAAACATTCCGACATCTGGCTGATAAATCCTAGGGTTCCCTTAGCACCCGGAATTTGAAATATATCTGCTGGTCCGTTCCCTCGTACCTGGGATTCTGCTAAACCCCAACGCTCCCGAATTTCCTCTCTCAGCTTTTCCGATGCTACCCAACCGCGATCGCCAAATAACTCGCCATTGCCAATAGGCATAAATTCGATAAACCGAACGTGCCAATCCCGGTCTATCGTTAACCCTGCTAAATCTAGGATTTCATCGTCATTTACCCCCGGAATTACCACCACATTCAGCTTCAGTGGGTTGAACCCTACCCGATAAGCCGATTGGATTCCGTCCCAAACCTGTCGCCAGCGATCGCGCCCACGATTACCAATAATTTGATTAAAAATCTCAGGTACTAGAGAGTCTAAGCTAATATTAATCCGCCTTAAACCTGCCTGATAAAGAGATTCTGCCATCGGGGATAGCAAAAAACCATTAGTCGTCATTGATAGATCCTCCGTTTCCGGGAATCCCGCGATTTTTGACACTAATTCCGTTACCCCAGGACGCAGCAACGGTTCACCCCCCGTTAGACGAAACTTAGTGAACCCCACCGGGATAAAAACTTCCCTTAGCAGCTTCAGCAGTTCCCAGTTAGTCAGTAAGTCCATCTCTAGGATATAGTCAATTTCTGCCCCCTCCGGCATACAATACTGGCATCGAAAGTTACACCGATCTATTAGGCTCACTCGAAGATAATCAACAACATTATTCATCTGGTGGTTTTTTTGCTAACTTTGCCCTTGCTCTGTATATTGTTACCCATCAGCTCTGTACTGGGATTTTGTAAACTTTTGTAAAGTTTTGTAAAGTTTTGTGAAAAAATCGGCCTTTTTTTGAGGGGGGGTTGCCTTTTGCTGGGGTTGCTGCTATACTTCTAATATAATGGGATAGTTGCAATTTTTTTATTTGTGGCAATATTCCATTATATAAAAATATGTCAATATTATACCGCGATCGCCACCCCTTGTCAACCCCCCCTGATTAAGTATTTGTAAAGTTTTGTAAAGTTTTGTGAAAAAATCGGCTTTTTTTTGAGGGGGGGTTGCCTTTTGCTGGGGTTGCTGCTATACTTCTAATATAATCGGATAGTTGCAATTTTTTTATTTGTGGCAATGTTCCATTATGTAAGAATATGTCAATATTCTACCGCGATCGCCACCCCTTGTCAACCCCCCTAATGTTGAAGCTGACATTAACCAAGAGGGGAATCCCTATCTCAACAGCACCAGTCAATTGCTGCATTAATCTGGTTGCCAACTTAGTAACAGTCAAAAAATCACATAATCTCCAGGAATTAACCCTGTTTGTAAAGCACGAATGCCGTATTAGAATAATAACGTAGCGATCGCTCTTTTAGGATTCATTTCTATCTGGCTGTTCATCCAGGCGTGACCGCCAAAGTGTTACATCCTTTTTTAGAACTTTTGCCCGGAAATCGGCGATCGATATTTAGACAGGGTGGCCCAAAATTTCTCCTTAAACCCAATTAAATTACCAACTCTAGTCAGTCATGATATCCTACTGTCAAATTTTAAGCGATCGGCCTCAGCACCGACTATCCGAACCCGAAGTTCAAGCCATCCTCCAAACCATCTTAATCCAGTTAGTACCTCTGCACCGTCAGGGAAAAGCCCATCAAAATATTTCCTTGCAAACCTTGCAACAACAAGGGGAACAGACGATTCTGTTGCCCCCAGAACACCCCAATATCAGCGCTTATCCAACCCAAGATATTTACGACTTAGGTTTAGTAGCCCTCGAATTGCTCACCGGACAAGTCCCCAGTCCCCGCCGCATTGACCTAACCTGGGACTGGAATCACCACTGTTTAATCAGCGACCAACTCAACGCCATTTTGGAAAAGATGGTCACTCCCAACCCCGACCAGCGTTGGCAGAATGCTAGTCAAGTCTTATCAGCCATGGGCTTAGTAGTTCCCACCCCTCCTCTCCCCCTGAAACCATGGCAGTGGGTACTGGTTGAGGTAGCCACAACATTAGTCGTCCTAGTCGGTGGTTTGGCAATTGGTAGCCAGTTTATTCCCGCCCTCAGACCCCTAGTTCCCAGTCCTATCTGGAGTTGGCAGATTGAACAGGAGAATACTGCCATGTTTCGGGGTAATCTAGAGCGAACCGGAGTCTATCCTCCAGGCGGACCCACAGAATTGACTCGACTGGTGTGGAAGTTTTCCGCAGAAAGTTCCATTCGCTCTTCCCCAGCCGTCTCGGAAGGGGTTATCTATTTTGGCAGTCGGGATAATCACCTCTACGCCCTAGATGCTAAAACTGGAAAGGAACGCTGGCGCTTTCAAACACAAGGTTGGATTGACTCTTCCCCAACTGTCTCGGAAGGCATCGTCTATTTTGGCAGTGGCGATAATCATCTCTACGCCCTAGATGCTAACACCGGACAGCAACTCTGGCGCTTTCAAACAGAAAGTGATATTCCCTCTTCCCCAGTCATCGAAGCCGGCGTTGTCTATTTTGGCAGTTTCGATAATCACCTCTACGCCCTAGATGCTAACACCGGACAAGAACTCTGGCGCTTTCAAACAGAAAATTGGATTTTCTCTTCCCCAGCCGTCTCGGAAGGCATCGTCTATTTTGGCAGTTTCGATGGTAACCTCTACGCCCTAGATGCTAACACCGGACACCAACTCTGGCGCTTTCAAACAGAAAATTGGATTCGCTCTTCCCCAGCCGTCTCGGAAGGCATCGTCTATTTTGGCAGTTTCGATGGTAACCTCTACGCCCTAGATGCTAACACCGGACACCAACTCTGGCACTTTACAACACAAGCTGTGATTGCCTCTTCCCCAGCCGTCTCGGAAGGCATCGTCTATTTTGGCAGTGCCGATAGTCACTTCTACGCCCTAGATGCTAACACCGGACACCAACTCTGGCGCTTTAGAACACAAGCTGTGATTGACTCTTCCCCAGCCGTCTCGGAAGGCATTGTCTATTTTGGCAGTTGGGATAGACACCTCTACGCCCTAGATGCTAACACCGGACAACAACCCTCGCGCTTTCAAACAGAAAATTGGATTCGCTCTTCCCCAGCCGTCTCGGAAGGCATCGTCTATTTTGGTAGTGGCGATAATCACCTCTACGCTGTCAAATAACAACTAACCTCCCCTCCCCTCCCCTCCCCTCCCCTCCCCTCCCCTCCCCTCTCCTTATTTCCCCCAACTTGAGTTCTCAGACCTGGAATTATATTAACTTTTGTAAAGTTTTGTGAAAAAATCGGCCTTTTTTTGAGGGGGGGGGTTGCCTTTTGCCGGGGTTGCTGCTATACTCCTAATATAATGGGATAGTTGCATTTTTTTTATTTGTGGCAATACTCCATTATGTAAGAATATGTCAATATTCTACCGCGATCGCCTCCCCTTGTCAACTCCTTGGGAGTCAATCTCAGATATTGACTAAAAAATCAACACCAGAAGAATCTGGGGGGGTGCAATCGCTTTTTTGGGATTCATTTCTATCTGGCTGTTTATCCAGCCATCACCGCCAAAGTGTTACATCCTTTTTTAGAACTCTTACCCGGAAATCGGCGATCGACATTTAGACCGCGTAAAAACCAATATTTTGTTAAACTTAATTAAATCACAAACTCTAGTCAGTCATGATATCCTACTATGAAGTTTTAAATCATCGGAGCCAACGTAGACTATCCGAACCGGAAGTTAAAGCCATCCTGGAAACCGTCTTAATCCAGTTAGTTCCCCTACACAGTCAGGGAAAAGCCCATCAAAAGATTTCCTTGCAGACCTTGCAACAAGAAGGGCAACAGACAATTCTCTTACTCAAACACAACCCCAATGTCAGCGGTTCTCCGACTCAAGATATTTACGACCTAGGTTTAGTAGCCCTGGAATTGCTCACCGGACAAGTCCCCAGTCCCCGCCGCCGCCACCCCGACTGGGACTGGGATAAGCACTGTTTAATTAGTGACCAACTCAACGCCATTTTGGAACAGATGGTCACTCCCAACCCCGACCTGCGTTGGCAGAATGCTAGTCAAGTCTTATCAGCCATGGGTGTAGTAGTTCCCGCAACTCGTCCCCCCCTGAAACTATGGCAGTGGGGACTCGTGGGTGCAGCCACAACATTAGTCCTCGTAGTCGGTGGTTTGGCAATTGGCAGCCAGTTTATCCCTGCCCTCAGAACCCGATCCCCCAGTGCTATCTGGAGTTGGCAGATGCAACGCGACGGTGCAACCATGTTTCGGGGTAATCTAGAGCGAACTGGAGTCTATCCTCCAGGTGGACCCACAGAATTGACTCAACTGGTGTGGAGGTTTAGCACACAAGCTGCGATTTCCTCTTCCCCAGCCGTCTCTGAAGGAATTGTCTATTTTGGCAGTTGGGATAGACACCTTTATGCCCTAGATGCTAACACTGGACAGGAACGCTGGCGCTTCAGAACACAAGCTGTGATT
>NZ_JARPLC010000064.1:21249-28022 GCF_032350395.1 Limnospira sp. PMC 289.06 | reverse complement strand
AAATTATCGGCTATTTATTCGGTTGGCGGTATCTGACGCACCCTACTAATGATGGGTATTGAACTTTAGGATGATGCAATTGATGATTAATGTACCACCACAGGTAGAAGACCCGATAGAGATTAACCGATAGTATGGGGTTAATGCTGATTTGTGAGGAAAATATCTGTTTATGGATATTAATTTAGTCTTAGGTGAAGTGGCAACAAATGCGCCTCATTTTCCAGTGGCTGCCACTTTATCCTTAGTAGTAGGGTTTATTGCAGCAGCTTCTATTGGTTCTATTGCTTGGTATAACTCTAAGCGTCCTGTCGGTTGGGAGGATAAAGAACGCCCGAATGTGGTTCCCAACATTAATAAATAGGGTAATTCATTCACCCAGCAACACAAGACAACTTAACTATTCTAGCACTAAATTGGAGAAAATTAAATCATGGCAACTCAAAAAAATAATCAAGCTACAGCAGGTGCTAACTACGATCGCAACATTATGTCGGCGGAAACAGCCGCCCGCATGGAAAGAGAAGGCGAGAACTTTAAAAAGACTCCTGACGCGGCGGAAGGAACTACAGATACTACGGCTGGTTATCGTATAAGTCGAGAAGGACTATTAGATAATTTTGCCATTGAACCAGAAATGTACGTTGAGGAACCTGGTGATTTACGCGAACAAGAACAGGCGGAACAAGCCGAACGAGTCGAAACCCTTAAAGAAGTTAATGAAACGGACGAAGAAGGTAAGTTAACTATGTCTGAAGATAACCGAGGTAAAGGAACCGGAATTATCTAATTACTCTGGTGGATATAGCGTTTCTCATATCCATTAAGGTACAGCCCACTCAAAGAGAAGCCGCTGCGCGTCTACACCCCAAACCCCTCTCCCCTATTGGGAGAGGCTTGTCCTGAGCTTGTCGAAGGAGGCTTTGAAAAGTACCTCACCAATCCACCGAATCGCTATAATCAATAATAATTGATTAGGTATTTACGGGGTGCGTCATTTAGTAGCTAATCAGCGGGGGTTTCTGCGGATTTGCTGGTGATGATGCACCCTCAAAGCTGTGGGTTAGTTTGCTTCTATTTGGGGGTGGTGACACGCCCTACGGAGGCTGTGGGAATAGCTGGTTTGGAAGTGACAACAACTAGGCGATCGGGGTGGATAAGTTCCCGGGCGACTTGGTTAACTAATGAGGGAGTTACCGCGTCGATTTTTTGGTAAAATTGATTAAGTTCTGTGGGGGGAAATTGGAATATTTCATTCCACATGATTATACCAGCGAGAAAGTCTGGGTCTCCCAAAGCTACACGATCGCTAGAAATTAGACTATGTTTAGCGGTTTCCACTTCGGAGGGGGTAACTCCCTGTTGCTGAACTTGTTTGAGTAGGGCGAGGGTTTTCTCGATTGCTAATGCTGCGTTTTCCGGTGCGGTTTGCATTTCGATATTGAAAGAACCCCAACCCCAGGCGCAATTAAACCAACTATACACGCCATAGGTGAGTCCGTGGCGATCGCGCAATTCCAGTCCTAGGCGACTTGACAAGGTGCTACCACCTAAGATGTGGTTAAGAACTAGGGCTGCATAATAGCGGGAATCGTGGCGGTCGATGCTAGGATGTCCCATGACTGTGACTGACTCCACTAGACCGGGTATCTCTTCCTGTAGCCAGACAAATTTGGCGGGGAGGGAAACGGGAGGCCAGGGATTTTTGCGGGCGGTGGTTTGGTTTTTCCAGGAGCCAAATTGGGTTTCGATTTGCGATCGCATCAACTGTGAATCAAAATCTCCAACCACCACCAAAACTGTCCCATCAGGGCGATAATAAGTTCTATGGAAATTCTGAATATCACTACGAGAGATGGCTCTGAGGCTGTTCTGGGTGGGGTAAATATACAGCGGGTGGTCTTTTGGGTAAAGCTGCTTTTGTAGGGCACGGTGGCTCACATAGGCGGGATTGTGTTCTGATTCTAGCAACTCAGATATCTGTTGTTGGCGGATCAGTTCTAACCATTTTTGGGGAAAGGTGGGATTTTGCAATACATCAGCTAAGGTTTCCAAAACCAGAAGCCAATCACCACTAAGGGCGGAAGCGGAAATATCTACCCCTTCGGTGGCGGTCCTGACCTCGATATTTGCGCCCCGATTTTCCAGACGACGGGCTAATGATTGCCCATTATAACTGACTGTTCCACTCATTAAATTTTCGGCAGTTAGTAGGGCTAACCCTTCCCGACCTGGAGGGTCAAATTCTTCGCCGGCTTTCACAAATCCCCGAATTGATATCGATGGGGTACTATTGTCAGCTAATAATAAAACTCGCATCCCATTATCTAGAGTGAAAGACTCCGGCGGGGTGATGGTGTGAACTTTGGCGGGGGGAATTTCTGGCAGATATTGGCTGATGGCTGCTGGGTCTGGGGGTTCACTAATGCGATGGTGTCTGGGAGTATGTATATTAAGTTTGGTGGCGGTGGAATTAACAGTATTTGCGTCTGTTATTGACTCGGTTTTGGTCTGGGTGGGTTCAAATCTTCCCAGGGTGCGATATTCTGGTTTGAGATAGATTTGGGCGACTTTTTGCACGTCTGCTGCTGTGACTTGGGCGATCGCTTTTAGATAGTCTTCGCTATAGCGATAATTGCCAGTTGTTGTCCAGTCCAAACCTAATTGCATGGCTTGACTGGTTAGATCACGATTTTCCAGAATAGAACTGGCAATAATTTGGGTTTTTGCCCGATCTAGTTCTTCGGTAGTTACCAGTTTTTGTTGGAGTTTGACAATCATTTTTTGCCAGGCTTTATCGAGGCGGTTCAGAGATTTAGTGGTGGTGGTGGTTCCCCACATTTCTAACCAACCTCCGGCACTTAAATTAATGACTGTACTGCCAGCATCGGTAGCAATTCCACTGTCGATTAATTCTCGATAAATCCGAGAACTACGACCACCATTATCTAAAATATAATCCAGGATATTCAGGGCGGGAATATCATCATGATTAATGGCGGGAATTGGATAAATTACTTGGCTAAATGGAACGGCTCCGGGTTCCTGGAGAATAATGGGTTTATTTGATGGTAAAATACTAGGCGGAAATGTACTGGGAATTTGTCCCCGCTGTACACGGGTCGGAGGTTCATCAGGGTTGGCAATGCCGCCAAATATTTCCTGAATGGTGGTGAGGATTGATGAGGGGTCAAAGTCACCAACGACAATTAAAACGGCGTTATCAGGGCGATAATTGAGATGGTAATAATAGCGGACATTTTCAACGGTGAAATTTTCGACATCGGCTTTAGTTCCACCAATCATTAAACCGTAGGGATGATGGGGAAATGCGGCTGTCATTACGGCACGATTTAGGCGATATTCAGGACTGTTTTCATAGCCCTGTAATTCGGAGATAACTACGCCTTTTTCTTGGTCAAATTGTGCTGGAGAAATGAGGGCATTTTTGAGGCGATCGCCTTCCAACATCAGAACAGTTTTTAAGGCATTAGATTCGACAGTATTATGATATGCTGTCTGGTCATAACCTGTAAAAGCATTAAAATCTCCCCCCAAGGTTTCTAACAAACTACCATATTGAATAGGGCGGGTAGTAGTCCCTTGAAACATCATGTGTTCTAGTTGATGGGCGATGCCATTATCCCCTGGTTTTTCATCTACTGATCCGATTTTATACCATACCTGGACTGTCACAACTGGTGCCGTATGGACGGGCTTGGTTAAAACAGTGAGACCATTTTCTAGGATGGTTTGAGTTACATTTTGGCTAGGGGAAATGGTGGTGTCTGTGCCTAAATTGGGTGGGAAGGATGGAGTTGCAATCACTTTAGTTAAAGGGTTAGTTACGATATGATAGATATCCCGATTGATGTCTAACAGCTCAAAAGTTGTTGAATCTCGCAGATACAGGATTAACTAATTATGGCTATAGATGCAATCAATTGTGATGATATTGGAGTTGTGAAAATGGGCAATTGAGAAGATGGTATGATTGACAATAAACATAAGTATCGGGTTATTTGATACTGGCAATAATGGCAGTTTCCCCATTTATATCTACTCTGATATTGATGGTTATTTGATGACTGAAAGAGGGATAGTTATTAACTGTTCCCTCTGCCAGTTTTCAGGTGGAATGATTAAGGGGTTTACCAGCCCATTGTCCCCGACCCACCTTTAAAAGGTCCGACAATATCTTGGGTAATCCAACCACCGTAAAAATCTCCGGGTTGAGATTGTACTAACTCATCATTAACATAACATTCATCCATGAGACTAGCATAAAAGCTGTAACAGTCTTGGATATCGACAAAATCGGGAGTTGGCTGCACATAACGCCAAGCGGCATTGGAGACTCGTTTATCTCCGACAATGATATCATAATAAACACAAATTCCCTTCCATTCGCACATAGTGCGGCGGGAAGTTTCCACAAGATATTCAAGTTTAATATCATCGCCGGGAATGTAGTATGTTGGGGGGTGGCTAGTTTCTAAAACCCGTTTAGCGTGGCGGGAGTCAGCGAGAGTAATGCCATTAAAAATAATCCGCAGGTGTTTATTGGTATCCTCCAATTTAGCGGGACGGGGATAGTCCCAAACTGATTCTTGTCCGGGACCAGGAGTAATCGGTGATGGTCTAAAAAAGCTCATATTTTGTGGTTTCAGGGTTTAATTAATTAGAATCCGAGGAAGGCGATGTTTAAATCCACAAAGGATTTCCCAGGAAATAGTGCCTAACTGTTGTGCCCAATCATCGGCGGAAATGCTATGATGGCGATCGCTTCCCAAAAGGGTGACAACTTCTCCGACCTGTAAATCAGGAATAGCAGTTACATCTAACATTAACTGATCCATTGTGATTGCGCCAATTTGGGGGACGAATTGACCGCGAATTAGGACTTTCATGCAGTTAGACAACTGGCGGGGTACTCCGTCAGCATAGCCGATACCGACAACTGCAATGGGAGTCCTTTGTTTGGCGATAAATTTATATCCGTAACTCACGCCACACCCGGCTTCAATGGTTTTGATTTGGGTAATACGGGCGCGAATACTCATGGCGGGCTGAAGATTAATGACCGATCGCAAATGAGGGGCGGGATATAATCCATAAAGGGATAAGCCGACCCTGACCATATCATAATGTAAAGCCCGATCGGTTAAGGTGGCGGCGGAGTTAGCCAGATGTAAACAGGGTTTGATAGTAGGGACAGATAAAAGGCTTGTATGTTCCTGAATTTGGGCTAAGACTTGTTGAAAGCGCCAATGTTGCTGATCCATAATGGTGCGATCGCGAATATCGGCGGTGGCGAAGTGGGAATATATACCAGAAATCTCTAAATTAGGTAATCCCCGCACCAGTTGCACAAATTCTAAGGCTTGTTCCCACCAAGTCCCCAGCCGTGACATTCCAGTATCTATGTTAAGTTGAACGGGTAGCGATCGCTGAATTGATTGGAGAGTTTCCGAGAAAAGTAGGGCTTGAGTGGGGGTGCATAAAGTGGGTTGTAGTCCCCAATGGGCGATCGCCTTGATCTCATCAGCAGTATGCACAGCCCCCAGGACCAAAATGGGCTGTTGAATACCTAAGCGCCGCAATTCCATACCTTCAGGAATGGTCGCCACGGCGAAATCGTCAACCCCAATTTCTGATACAATTTTAGCCACACTCACCGCCCCATGACCATAGGCATCTGCTTTAATTACGGCCATGAACCGAGTTTCCGGGGATAGTAGGTGGCGGATCTGTTTGACGTTATTGGCGATCGCCCAACGGTCTACTTCTACCCAAGCACGATGTTCACATTCACCCTCATAGTTATAAGTGCGATCATCCTGGGCTAGTGGCTTAGATTTCCTGCTAACCATTATCATTCCTTAGCGTGATAGTAGTTCAAATACACAGATACAGATATGGTCTGGGGATTTCCCAGCCCAGGCTAAAAAATTAAATATATGATAATATCGGGTCAAAATCATTAGATCGCAGCAATTTATTAGTATGGGCAATGTTCTGGTGTTGAATGCCTCCTATGAACCGCTCAATATCACGACTTGGCGGCGGGCGGTGGTCTTATTGTTGAAGGAAAAGGCGGAACAAGTTGAGCATAATGGTAGGTATCTGCTACCAGATTTTCCCTTCCCAACTGTGATCCGATTACGTCATTATGTCCGAGTCCCCTATAAAGAAATTCCATTAACCCGAAGGAATATCTTGCAGCGAGATTGCCACTCTTGTCAATACTGTGGCTATAAGGGGGATGAATTGACTGTTGATCATGTGATTCCGCGATCGCGCCAAGGGGGTGATACTTGGGAAAATCTGGTAACCGCTTGTGTGCGCTGTAATGTCAAAAAAGGCTGTCGCACCCCGAAGGAAGCGGAAATGCCTTTGAGACATCCCCCCCGAAAACCTTACAGCAGCCTTTATTTTGAAGTGACTCGACACCTCAAAAGTGGCATGAACCAAGAATGGCAAAAATATGTGATTGGCTTGTGAAGCCCCTGGATGCAATGATGACCCAGGGGTTTTTTGCATAGGGAGGTCTGGTGTTGCTACCTCGCCGACAATTGGGACAATGGCAAGCCAGATGTTCCCACGGCGGCTAGATACTCCACCCACCCAATATAGCAGTCTAAAGCCCCTCTCCCCATACGGCGCAATGTAGGGGCGGGTTCTACTGTTAATTACATAAGGGGGGGAGAAGATTAATAAACCCGCCCCCTCTCTCTCTGATACCCACCTGTTAATTACAGAAGGGGGGGAGA
>NZ_JARPLC010000064.1:0-21240 GCF_032350395.1 Limnospira sp. PMC 289.06 | reverse complement strand
AGATTAATAAACCCGCCCCCTCTCTGATACCCACCTGTTAATTACATAAGGGGGGGAGAAGATTAATAAACCCGCCCCCTCTCTGATACCCACCTGTTAATTACATAAGGGGGGAGAAGATTTAGCAACCCGCCCTCTGGGGAGAGGGAGGTGACGGCTGTACCCCATCAAAAGAAGAAACGCTGTCTAATCAATTATGGCATTTTGAGATGAGTAACTTATATTTAATTCGTCATGGAATCGCGGCCGATCGCGGTACTTACCAACAGGACGAACAACGTCCCCTGACCCCAGAAGGCGATCGCAAAACTCGTCAAGTAGCCCTTACACTAAAACAACTCAAAATTCAGTTTCATTGTATACTTTCTAGTCCTTTGGTGCGAGCCCGACAAACCGCCGAAATTCTCCAATCAACCGGACTTAGTTTAAATCACGAAATTTTGCCAGCTCTAGCCCCTGATGGTGACATTCAACAATGGTTAGATTGGTACGGAAACCATGACAAAACTAGGGAGAAGGATTGGGCGCTAGTCGGACACCAACCGGATTTAGGCAATTGGGCAGAATATCTAATCTGGCAAAAATCTGCAGATGTTTTAATCGTGAAAAAAGCTGGTATAATCGGAATCAAAATTCCTAAACAGGGTATGATACAAGGGAATTCCCGTCTGTTTTGGTTGACAGCTCCTAAATTTTTGTTGGGGCTAAATGAAGGTTAACTTTTGTGAACAGCCATTTATTAATTAATTATTTTAAAATGGCGGTAGTTTGAATGTGTCTGGTAATGTAATACCTGTACATTCTACACATATAGAAAAGCTCCTATGACTACAACGAGTGAGTTTAAGCCCGGTTTAGAGGGCGTTCCCGCTACGCTGTCAAGCATCAGCTACGTTGATGGACAAAAAGGACTGCTGGAATACCGAGGGATCAGCATCGAGCAGTTGGCCGAACAAAGCACGTTTTTGGAAACTTCCTATTTGTTGATCTGGGGAAAACTGCCAACGAAAGACGAACTGGCAGATTTTGAGCATGAAATCCGCTATCACCGTCGGATTAAATATCGGATTCGGGACATGATGAAATGCTTTCCCGAAACCGGCCACCCCATGGATGCTCTGCAAACCTCAGCGGCTGCTTTAGGGCTGTTCTACTCCCGTCGCGCCCTAGATAATCCCGACTACATTCGCCAAGCTGTAGTGAGGCTGTTGGCGAAAATTCCGACGATGGTGGCGGCTTTTAAACTGATGCGGAAAGGGAATGACCCGGTACAACCCAGGGATGATTTGGACTACTCTGCCAACTTCCTGTATATGCTGAGTGAAAAGGAACCGGACCCGTTAGCGGCTCATGTATTTGATGTGTGCTTAACTCTCCATGCAGAACACACCATCAACGCTTCGACATTTTCGGCAATGGTGACAGCTTCGACGTTGACTGACCCCTATGCGGTGATTGCGTCGGCGGTGGGAACCTTAGCGGGTCCACTGCACGGGGGTGCTAACGAGGAAGTGCTGGAGATGCTCGAAGAAATCGGTTCTGTGGAAAATGTCCGGCCCTACCTAGATAACTTGATGGAGAAAAAAGCCAAAATTATGGGCTTTGGTCATCGGGTATATAAAGTCAAAGACCCTAGAGCAACTATTCTTCAGAATTTGGCAGAGCAACTGTTTGAGAAGTTTGGTTCCGACCAATACTATCAAGTGGCGGTGGAATTAGAAAAGGTGGTTCAGGAACGGTTGGGACATAAGGGGATTTATGCCAATGTGGACTTCTATTCTGGTTTGGTGTACCGGAAATTGGGTATTCCCTCGGACTTGTTTACTCCGATTTTTGCGATCGCTCGGGTAGCGGGATGGTTAGCGCACTGGAAAGAACAATTGGTCAAGAACCGGATTTATCGACCCACCCAGATCTACACGGGAAATCATGCGGAAACCTATATCCCCATTCATGAGCGTAACTGTGCGATCGACCTGCAAGGTCCAGTGATTCAATAGGTATTGAAGTAGTACAGATTGGGATTGGGGGAAAGGGCAATAGATCCACCCCCAATTTCCTTTTTTGGGGCAGAAATTCCCCCAGGGCTGAAAATTTCCCGTGATTGTGAAGATTTGAGTCCCTCCAACGTTATACTGATCAGGGGAATTGCAGCCGTTTTGAATGCGAAATATATGAATCCAGGAATTGATATACAAGGAAGTTTCATTCAAGTCCTCCTAGATTTGGGTATACCAACAGGGGTGGCTAAAATTCTGTGGATGCCATTTCCCATGGGATTAATGCTAGTTGGTGCTACCGTAGGAGTATTAGGGTCGGTTTGGTTGGAGCGAAAAATATCCGCCGCCGCTCAACAACGTATTGGCCCGGAATATATTGGCCCGATGGGGAGTTTGGCTCCCCTGGCAGATGGCCTTAAACTGTTGCTAAAGGAAGATATTGTCCCGTTTAAGGCAGATCCGCTGTTATTTACTCTCGGCCCAATTATTGTGTCGATTCCGGTGTTTTTGTCTTACCTGATTGTGCCGTTTGGACAAAATTTGGCGATCGCTAATCTGGGGACAGCAATATTTTTGTGGATCGCTCTATCGAGTATTCAGCCTATTGGTCTACTGATGTCGGGCTACGCTTCTAATAATAAATACTCCCTACTGGGAGGGCTACGGGCCGCCGCTCAGTCCATCAGTTATGAAATTCCCCTCGCCCTAGCAGTTTTGGCGGTGGTGATGATGTCGAATAGCCTCAGCACCCTTGATATTGTTCAACAGCAGTCGGGCTATGGCATCCTGGGTTGGAACGTCTGGCGACAACCTGTGGGTTTTGTGATTTTCTGTATTGCGGCTTTGGCTGAGTGCGAAAGATTACCTTTTGATTTACCAGAAGCTGAGGAAGAGTTGATCGCTGGATATCAGACGGAATATTCGGGGATGAAATTTGCTCTGTATTACCTGGCTTCCTATGTCAACCTGGTACTATCTGCCCTGTTGGTATCAGTTTTGTACCTTGGGGGTTGGAATTTTCCGATTCCGGTAGAGGCGATCGCTGGGCTTTTGGGCGTGAGTGAAACCACCCCTTGGTTACAGGTACTAACTGCCAGTCTCGGCATTACCATGACTATCCTGAAAGCCTATCTGCTGGTATTTACTGCCATTCTGATCCGGTGGACCGTCCCTAGGGTTCGTATTGACCAACTGCTTAACCTGGGTTGGAAATTCTTACTTCCGGTGGCTTTGGTGAATCTTTTGCTGACAGCCGCCTTAAAACTGGCATTTCCCATAGCTTTTGGGGGATAAATATTAAAGGGGGCTAATCCCTAAACTAAGTTAACCCAAGCTAAGACACTTCAAAAATACTATGCTCAAGTTTCTTAACCAAGTTGGCGACTACGCCAAGGAAACCATTCAAGCCGCTAAATATATCGGTCAGGGCCTATCTGTCACCTTTGACCACATGAAGCGCCGACCCATTACTGTTCAATACCCTTATGAAAAACTGATTCCTTCGGAACGGTTCCGGGGTCGCATTCACTTTGAGTTTGATAAGTGCATCTCCTGCGAGGTATGCGTTAGGGTATGCCCCATTAACCTCCCGGTGGTAGACTGGGAATTTAACCGGGAAACTAAGAAAAAGAAACTCAAACACTACAGTATCGATTTTGGGGTTTGCATCTTCTGTGGTAATTGTGTCGAATATTGTCCGACTAATTGCCTGTCAATGACGGAAGAATACGAACTGGCAGCCTACGATCGCCATGAGTTGAATTATGATAATGTGGCACTGGGACGGTTACCCTATAAGGTGACCGATGATCCGATGGTGACTCCCCTGCGGGAACTTGCCTATTTACCCAAGGGAGTTATGGACCCGCACGATCTTCCCCCAAATTCCCGTCGATCTGGTTTGCGTCCAGAGGAATTTATCGATAAGATCGAACAACAACGGGATGGGGAATCCCAAGCTAAGGCAGAAAAAGCCTGATTTTAATAACTTTGGCAGGGGTAATGTCTCCATTACCCAAACTTTGATCACTCTTAGGATATGCCCGTGAATTTAGCAGAAGGGGTTCAGGTCGTTTCGTTTGGCCTGCTAACCATCATGATGATTAGCTCCGCTTTGGGTGTGGTTTTGCTCAAAAATATCGTTTACTCGGCATTTTTGCTGGGAGGGGTGTTTATGAGCATGGCTGGATTATATCTCCTGCTCAATGCGGATTTTGTGGCGGCGGCTCAAGTTTTGATTTATGTCGGTTCTGTTAATGTCTTGATCCTGTTTGGGATCATGTTGGTTAACAAACAACAGGATTTTCGGGTTTTACCTAATGCTGGGCTGCGCCAAATTGCTACGGCTGTGGTCTGTGTGGGCCTATTTGCTCTGTTGTCTACTATGGTGTTATCAACGCCCTGGTCGGTTACAGCGGCAGTGGTGAGCATTGAAAGTTCGGCGATCGCTATTGGTGAACATTTCTTTACTGACTTTTTGCTACCCTTTGAGTTAGCTTCTGTGTTCTTGCTAATGGCTATGGTGGGAGCTATTGTTCTGGCTCGTCGGGATTTTATCCCCGATGCTTCTAACACGCCAACTACAACTACATCTCTTTTGATGCTCACGGAGCGCCCTCGGGAACTGATCTCGGTTTCTGGTAGCTCTGATGAGTCCCCCGAATAATGGCTAGAGTAGCGATCGGTTAATCTACGGCGAGGCTATTTAACCCTTTGGTTAAGCCTTCGCTGTGGTGAACCGGGTTTGATTAGACAGACACTTGAAAATCTTAAAAATTGTTTATGGAATTGCAACTTCAATATTTTCTATTGGTCGCGGCGGCTTTGTTTTGTATAGGTATCTATGGATTGATTACTAGCCGTAATGCGGTCCGAGTTCTCATGTCTATTGAGTTACTGCTTAATGCTGTTAACCTCAATTTGATGGGGTTTTCTAATTACTTGGACTCTGGGAGTATTAAGGGTCAAGTTTTTACGGTGTTTGTGATTACTGTGGCGGCGGCTGAGGCGGCGGTCGGTTTGGCGATCGTCTTGACAATTTATCGCAACCGTGATACGGTCGATATGGAAGAGTTTAACTTGTTAAAGTGGTAGCCTTCCTAACTAAAACTAATAACTTAAAGCCTGGTTTCTAAGGAAATTAGGCTTTTTTGGTGGTGGACTCTGAAACTATAGCCCCGACTATCTATTGCTTGTAGGCTTAACGTAAGCAAGATTTTATTTTGACTGTGCTACAATGTGGCTGTGGTGGGATGCCTTGGTGGCTATTAGCCTGTTCCTGGGGTCTAGCACAATTGCCAATTGGGGTCAACAGGTTCGCCCTTGACTGAAGATGGTAAACCATGTTCAGGAAAGGGGAGTTGTTGAACTCAGAAAACCCTGGCTTTGATAGCCAGTGGGTTTCGGTTTAACTTAGCACTCTTTAGATTAGAAAAAGCTATCCTAGATACTTCACCTATTATTGTTGGACCGGAAACTAAAATAATGGATGCGATCGCTCTAATGAAGGAGTTGGACGCACAGGTGGTTTTAGTTGTCAATGACAGTACCCCCATTGGTTCATTCAGCGCCAAGGAGGTAGTCGATGTCGTGTCGAAAAAAATAGATCTAAATGAGACTAAAGTGGCAGAAGTAATGAAGGAATTACCACTGGTCTTCAAAAAGTCACATTTGCCGAATATCTCTAGCCTAATTTCATTCTTTAACAATGCTAAAACTGATTTTTGTGTCGTAGTTAATGACGAAAATCATTTATTGGGATTAATTTCGAGTTACCGACTTTTACAAATTCTGAACAATCCCATATTATATCAATCAGTTTCTCAACTCCAAGAACAGATTGATAGTCTGAGAAGTGAAAATCATGATTTGCGGGATTATAGCCAAAAACAAATCGACCAAATTCAGGCAGAATTTCAAGACCTTAAAACTAGTTTAATTACGACAATTTCCCATGAATTGAGGACTCCCTTAACTACGATTTCTTTTTCGGCTGGATTATTAGAAAGTTATAGTCAGAGAATTTCCGATGACAAAAAACGCACCCATTTTCAGAGAATCAGGGTAGGAATCCAGCAAATGACAGAACTTTTAAATGATATTCTAATCATTGAAAAAGCGGAATCTGGCAAGTTAATCCCCCATCCCGTGCTGGTGAATCTGAAAGAGTTTTGCGCTAACTTAATTGCGGAAATTCAACTAACCACGGATAAACACAATTTAATTTTTACCTGTCCTAGCAGTTTCCCGGATACCAGACTTGATGAGTATTTAATCTCACAAATACTAACTAACCTGATTTCTAACGCGATTAAGTATTCCCAGGCGGGGGGGATATTAAAATAGACTTGACTTGTGAGGATGATCGGGTTATATTGGCGATTAAGGACTCAGGTATTGGCATTCCTAAGTTGGATATAAAACGCCTATTTGAGCCGTTTCACCGTGGTAGCAATGTGGGGAATATATCAGGAACAGGACTGGGGTTGTCTTTGGTGAAAAAAGCGGTAGATTTACAGCTTGGTGAAATTCGGGTGGAAAGTGAAGAAGGAATAGGAACAACTTGTACAGTTATCTTGCCATCTAAATTAGAGGAATGAAAAAAATTCTGATTATTGAAGATGAAAGATTGGTCAGAGAGAACTTGGTGGAACTGCTAACATTTGAGAATTTCCAAGTGTTGGAAGCTACCGATGGTCTGCGGGGTGTTAAACTGGCTGA
Source organism: Limnospira sp. PMC 289.06 (assembly GCF_032350395.1). Taxonomy (NCBI): domain Bacteria; kingdom Bacillati; phylum Cyanobacteriota; class Cyanophyceae; order Oscillatoriales; family Sirenicapillariaceae; genus Limnospira; species Limnospira sp. PMC 289.06. The sequence goes on along the minus strand of NZ_JARPLC010000064.1, from coordinate 14,521 downwards.
ACAGGAGCATCCTGATCTGATTTTGTGTGATGTAATGATGCCGATACTTGATGGTTATGGAGTTTTGGCACAGCTTCGACAGAACCCGAAAACGGCAATTATTCCGTTTATTTTTATGACGGCTTTAGCCGATCGCATGAATACCCGCAAGGCTATGGAGTTGGGTGCTGATGATTATATTACGAAACCTTGTTCAGCAGCGGAGCTAATGCGATCGATTACGGTGCGTTTAGAAAAACATTCCAATATGCAACAGTATTATCAAAATAATCAAAGTCCAATTGTATCTACAGAAGAACAGGTTAATCAACTGGTGGACTGGGACGGAATCACTAATTTACCGAATCGTTTGGCTTTGCGCGATCGCTTTGAAAAAATTGTAGAGAATTTACCAAGTTACGATTCGGGATTAATTCCAATTGTCTGTTTGAGTGTAGATAGATTTAATCGGATTAATGACACCCTCGGTTATGAGTCGGCGGAAGCACTACTGAAGCAGGTGGGAGAAAGGTTAGTTAAAGCTATGGATAATCAGGGTACTGTGGCTTCTTTAACCAGTGGAGAGTTTGCGATTATTGGTCAGTTGGCTGGCTCGGAAAATCAAGTAAATGAGCAAGCTAAATTACTCAGGGATGCTGTAGCTGAACCTTTATTAATTAATGGTCAGGAAATGGTGATTATGGCTAGTATGGGAATTGCTCTTTATCCTATTCACGGTCAGGACATTGATTGGCTTTTAAAAAATAGTCAAATTGCTTTAAATTCGAGTCGCAGTTATGGGGGAAACCGCTGTACTCTATATCGAGATAGTTTACAGGTACTGTCATCGGAGAGTCTAGCTTTAGAGGCGGATCTGCAAAAGGCGATCGCCAGGAATGAGTTACAACTGTATTATCAGCCAAAAGTCTGCTTAAAAACTGGTAAGATTGTGGGTGCTGAGGCTTTGCTGAGGTGGAATCGGTGCAATAATGGTTTGGTGTCACCTGGGTTATTTATTCCTTTGGCTGAAGAAACAGGTTTGATTGAAACTATTGGAGAATGGGTAGTTAAAACGGCTTGTCGTCAAATCAAAACTTGGACAAATTTAGGCCTGTTAATTCCGGTGGCGGTGAATGTTTCAGCCTATCAGTTTAATCAGGCTAATTTTTGTGAACATTTAATGGAAATTTTAAATGATCAAGGGGTGGATCCGGCTTATTTAGAACTAGAGTTAACGGAAAGCATCTTGGTTAAAAATGAGGAGTTATCTATCCGCAAGTTAAAGGAATTAAAGTCTCTGGGTGTCAAGGTCTCCATTGATGATTTTGGGACGGGTTACTCGTCTCTTAACTATTTAAATAAGTTTCCGTTTGATACTTTAAAACTAGACAGGTGCTTTGTGAAAGATGTTCATCAAAATCCGAAAACTCAAGCTATTGTTAAGGCGGTGACTATGATGACCAAACAACTTAACTTAAAAGTGGTGGCGGAAGGGGTAGAAACCGCAGAAGAACTGGCGTTTATTTATGACAATTTATGTCATGAAATTCAGGGTTATATTTTCAGTCCCCCCCTGACGGATGCTCAGTTTGAAGGCTTATTAAAAAGCGACCCTGAACTTAACTTACCCAATTAATTGGTGGCTGATTTTGAAAGAAAGCGATCGCCTCTTTTAAATCCACATTACCGCCACTAATAATCACCCCTACACGACGATTAGCAGCGGGGACAATTCCCGATAATAAAGCGGCTGTGGCTAATGCTCCGGTGGGTTCTACCACCAATTTTAACCTTTCCCATAAAAACCACATCGCCTGAATAATTTGAGTTTCGGAAACGGTTACCATATCATCAACTTTAGCTAGGATAATCGGAAAGGTGAGACTTCCTAAATAAGGTGTTCTCGCGCCATCAGCAATAGTTTGGGGGTTGTGAATAGTATGGAGAGTTTTAGTCTTAAATGACCGGGTAGCATCGTCTGCTAAAGCGGGTTCAACCCCAATAATTTGACAAGCGGGAGAAAGTTGGCGCGTGGCGATCGCACAACCAGAAAGCAAGCCACCGCCGCCACAACAAACTAACAATAAATCCAACTCTCCTACATCCTCAATTAATTCTAATGCTGTAGTTCCCTGTCCGGCGATAATATCGGGATGATTATAGGGGGGAATAATGGTAGCATTTCTTTCCCCTGCTAGTTGTTGACAATATTTTTCTCGCACTACTTCTGAGGGATTATACAGGACAATTTCCGCGCCATAATTAGCTGTAGCCGATCGCTTGACAGCGGGGGCATTGTCTGGCATAATGATAGTGGTGTTGATTCCTAAAATTGACCCAGCTTGTGCGATCGCTTGGGCATGATTGCCGGAGGAATAGGTAAACACGCCGCCCTGTTGTGATTTAGGATCTAGCAAAGATAGGGCATTGAAAGCACCACGGAACTTAAATGATCCAGTACGTTGGAAATTCTCGCACTTAAAAAAAACCGTCCCCCCGGTTAGTCGGTTCACAGTGGTAGATGTAACCACTGGGGTAGGCTTTAGGTAGCCCTTGAGACGTGCGGAGGCGGTAGCAACTGCATCAAAGTTAACTGGTAACTGGCTATCCATGGTTAGTGCTGAATTTGACCGTCTTCGAGATGTAGAATGCGATCGGCGACATCAATAATGCGGGGGTCGTGAGTGACCATTAACACTGTCGCGCCGTCTTCTTTGGCCAACTTCCGTAATACATCAATAACGGCGTGACCGCTGGTGGAGTCTAGGGCTGCTGTAGGTTCATCGGCCATAATTAGTTTAGGATTTCCCGCCAAGGCGCGGGCGATCGCTACCCGCTGTTTTTGCCCCCCAGAAAGGTCGCGGGGTCGCAAATGCTTCTGGGCAGCCAAACCCACTTGATCGAGCCGTATTTCGGCTTCATGGCGGGCTCTACGTCCACGAATGCCTTTGATATTTAGGGCAACTTCCACATTTTCCGCCGCCGTGAGTGCTGGAAACAAGTTAAACCCCTGAAAAATAAAGCCAATATTCCTTAGCCGAAACTGTGCTAACTGCTGGCGAGACATTTGGGTAATATTTTGGTCTAATAACATGACTCGCCCGGCTGTGGGGGTGAGAAGTCCGGCCAAAATTGAGAGTAAGGTGGTTTTACCAGAGCCACTTGGTCCCATCAAAAGTTGTATGTCCCCAGAGCGAACTTGCAGATCAATACCTTTGAGGACTTGAAAATTTTGCCGTCCAGATTGATAAATCATTTGAATACCACAGGCCCAAATCGCGATCGATTTAGGATCATGGTTGCGTTCAGCCATGAGGCTTTTGCTTTTGGCTAAGTTAGTCCAATTTAAGTTAGAAGTGATCATTGATGACCCTCGATCTGAGATTAGCGACAGCTTACTGGCACGGTCTTTAAAACTTTACTGGTAGTTGTGACATGATCGGCAAAAAAATCTGGTTTCAATTTAATTATGACCTATTGGATAGTGGTAGTTTTGTAGAAATATGACATTTAGGGAACTGTCACTGTCGGGTTAAATGTTTCCCCATGGGTCAGGGTGGAGTCCAATTAACTTGATTCGGGCAATTCTATATATAATAGCCTGAAACCCGGTGGGTCTGTCTAGTGGTAGCCTTGACCAAATCTGGATCGCTGGTTCAGATCTGGCTGTTGCTGCTAACATAGCTGGGGTAACTTTACCCTGGCATGACAAGTTTATGGAATGGTTATATACGGCTGAGAATGGACTCAAACTGCTAGTTGATTTGGCGAAGTTTGTATTAGAGACCATTTCGGTTTTTTGTGTGTTGTTTGGTGTAGTGAAAACCGGACAACTGGCGATTAAATTTTCTCAATTTCAATATGATGAGTTTCTGTTTATCGAGTTACGGATTAGGTTTGGGGTGTGGTTGGCATTAGCCTTAGAATTTCAACTGGGGGCTGATATTCTGGCTACCACTGTCGCCCCGACGGAGGAAACTCTAATTAGATTGGGGGTAATTGCTTTGATTCGGACGTTTTTAAACTATTTCCTGAATAAGGAACTTGAGAAGGAGTTTGATTTTAAAAAAAATCATGTAGAATAAAGGGGGTTTGAGTGATTAATAAATTTGTGAAATTGAGGAAGGATTGAACAGATGAATGAGGCGGTGATATTGTCTCTGGTTGATGCGATCGCCACCCAAGCTGTGGGGGTGAAATTGGGGCGATCGCTTGGTGCTAATAGTTTAATTCTGCTGGAGGGTAATCTAGGGACGGGTAAGACTACTTTAGTGCAAGGTATCGCTAAGGGTTTGGGTATTTCCGAATCAGTGGATAGTCCGACTTTTACTTTGATTAATGAGTATACAAGCGGACGTATTCCTCTGTATCATTTGGATTTATATCGCCTGAATGAGTCGGAAATTGAGGGGTTGAATATTTCCTTGTATTGGGAGGGGGTGGAGGTGGAACCGGGTATTGTGGCGGTGGAGTGGTCGGAACGTCTAGCCTATCGTCCGGCTGATTATTTGCAGATTATTTTGAGTCATACTCCCCAAGGCGATCGCCAAATTAAATTGATTCCTATGGGGGGGTTGGTGATGGCATTGGATGGGTTAATTAACCCAGTTTAATCAAGCTGAGTAAAGTTGTTCATAAATTGACGATCAATATGGTCTTTCCATTGCCAAATTAGGGGATGGGGACCTAGACGAAAACAGCCGCGTGAGGCGATCGCCTGTTGGTCTCCTGTACTAATTAGGATTAAAAATTCTTTCTGGGGTCGATAGGGTTTTAGGGGTTGTTGGTTGGCTTTGCGTCCCAGGTTTTCGGCGAGGGGTTTTCCTTGACGGACTGCGAAAACTCCGGCTTTGGGTCGGGGATGGTTTAACATGGTGGCGATATCTCCAGCGGCGAAAATATCAGGGTGAGAGATAGACTGAAGGTAATCGTTAACGAGGATAAATCCTTGATCGTCGGTGGCTAGTCCTGCGTCTTTTAACCAGGTGGCGGCGCGGGCTTGTGTCACCCAAAACAAGCGATCGCACTTTACGGTTAATCCTGATTCACAATGGATGCTATGGGGGGATTTTCCCTCGATTTCGGTGACGGTTTCCCCTAGGTGTAGGTTGATACCTCGACTGCTGATCAGTTTTTGCAAACGCTGACTAACTCCTGGGTGGCGTTGGGGAATTAGGCGATCGCTTTTTTGAAATAGATGTAACTCTAGGTGATTTTCTGGTAGTTGGCTGTGGAGACCATAAATCTGTTGGAGACGGGAAAATATAGCTAGGGTTAATTCCACTCCCCCAGCGCCGCCGCCAACCACTGCTAATCGCATTTTCTCCCTCGGGTTTTCCCTCACCGTTTCGATAATTTTATCCCAGTGGTTGAGAAATTTAGCAATGGGTTTCACCGGAATGGCCTGTTGTTGGACACCGGGAACCGTCATAGTGCCAGGGGTACTACCTATGTCTATAGATAGAATATCGAAGGGGACGGGGGGACGGTTGGCGCACAGGACTTGATTGGTTTGTAGGTCTAAACCAATGGCCCGATCTATCAATAGTCTGGCTTTCGCCAAATTGGCTAAGGCTTGCACATCTATATGGCAATCGTTAAACTTATATAGTCCGGCTATATATCCCGGTAGCATCCCCGAATAGGGAGTATGGTACACATCGGAAATTAGGGTCAGGCGTAGTCTGGGAATGGGATTAATGGCTAATTGTTTGAGGACGATCACATGGCTGTGACCCCCTCCAATTAGTACCAGGTCTTTAACAGGGGTAACAGAAAACATGACTTAACTAGGGGAAACTCCGTTAATTTTCGTCTTTTATTGAAATTAATCGCCAGCAAACCTAGGTTAAATATCAGCTAGTTGGCGGATGAAATCGGTGAGACTGAGAGCCAATTAATTTTACCATAAACTGATGGCAAATTTTACTACATCTTTCTACGGATGGCGATCGCTATGTGGTTGGGGGAATCTTGACTAGGTAGACAGTTAAGCACTGATTTTCTGCTGCAACCACCCCAGCCATAGACCCTAAGAGTCCATAGGGGATCAGGGATTTTAAGCTGTTGATGGGGTAGATTTAGTTTTTCCTTAACTCATCTGCCGGGAATTTGTGTATAATACTATTACAGTCAGCCGTCACGAATGTGGGCGAAATTTTAGGGAATAGGGAAATTTATATATTGGTGTAATTGAATACAAATCTTGTTGGCATATTTTGAGATCAATTAGCAACTGTGAGCAGTGATATGGCGCATCCGAAAATGTGGATAATACTTCACAACTTATTCACAAAGGCTGCTTAGACTAAGTAAAGTGAGCTAAAGAAATCCGTGTTAAGCCTCAACCTTTGATAAACTTGGAGTTTAAAATTATGAGTACCTGTCCTTGCTGCGGTTCATCTATGTTAAGGCATATCAACCATAATGGAATTTATTGGTACTGCCAACACTGTCACGAAGCAATGCCTAACCTGTCTTTTCTAGTCAGCCTTCAACGGTCTGCAAGTCGGATATCTAGCCCCCTTGTGGCTCTTAGTTTTGAGGAAACTAGCCTAGAAATGTCTGTCCTGGCTTAGTTTTTCAAACTCAAAGGCAGTAGTATCGCTAATTTATATATACGATACCTTTTGGCTAAATCCGGGTCCTATCCACAAAAGGCTGCAATATACCCTGGCCGGGTCATTACCATCTCACTCCATCACCAAAACCATCAACTCCAACTAATCACGAGGGTATTGGGGATCTACAATTTTCGGTGGTGCGGAAAATTGATAAGTGGCGATCGCTAAGGTAAATTGAGCGATAGCTACTATGCAGCAGCCTTGATGGAAACTCCAATATGTCTACGGAACGATCGCAGCCTTCTCAACCCAAGGGACCTCAACGCTATTCACCACCGCCAAGGTCTCAACGTCACCCTTGGCGGGATTTGGCGATCGCATTATTGCGGAAAATCATTAAAATTTCAGAAGCCACCATTGACCAATTGGAAGCCGCTCCTCAAGGTCCCCGTCGCCGCCGTGGTTCCGTTTGGTGGTGGGGTGCAATTTTATTAGTAATATTTGGTATAGGACTACTGCTGTTCTCTAAGTCTGGACCGGAAACAGCTACCAATTATCAGAGAGTTGAGGATATCCCACCAGTGACCACAACGGAGACACCACCGGCTCCGGTCACTGCGGAAACTATTTCCGAACCCGAAACCGAACCCGAAACCCCAGAAGTTCCTGAAGCCGAACCCCTTAACCCGGAAACCGAAATAGATCCGGGTCGTTTACCTCCAGAACTAATTACCCCCAAGGCGGCGGAACCTGTGGGTTTGATGGCATCTACTTTGACTGTGGAACCTTCTTTAACTAACTCAATTCGCGATCGCCTTGCTAAACTAAGTAAGGCCTATGGCGAGGATTTGATTGGGTCAGTTAAAGCGAATTTTGCCGGGAGTTTATTAGAAGTTGAAGTGAGCGATCGATGGTTTCAGCTAGAATCTAAGTATCAAAGTCGTTTGGCTAATAAATTATTTAACCAAGTGCGATCGCTCGATTTTACTCGTCTGGAAATCCGAGATAGTGATGGTCAGCTTGTAGCTCGTAATGCCGTCATTGGATCTGATATGATTATATTCAATCCCTGGAAAGCTGGTGTTTTGGAACTTTCCGACCCTCAATAACCGGGGAAAAAATCATGCCAATGTATCTTGTAGCTATAGTTTAGGGTTCATCTCATTATGATCGAGGGTGGCGACCTCAAAACGAACTTGGATGATTAGTAATCAATCAGATTTGATCTAACATCCTGTTATTTCATCCCTTTGTAATCTGAACCTATGTTAATCAAATTCTTGCAGCAGAGAACCTCTAACCTATTTGAGCAAGTCCCTCTCAAACAGATAATTATTGTCCCTTTTGTGCTTCAGCTATTCGCCACAGTGGGAGTCACAGGATATCTATCTTGGCGCAACGGTCAGCAGGCGGTTATGGATATAGCTAACCAACTGAGTGAGCAAGCAACTAATCGCGTCAAAAGTAATCTAGCCAAATTATTACAACGTCCCCATCTTTTATCTGAAATTCTGATTAAAGATACTATTCAAGGAGATATTAGCTTTGCTGATATCGAGGGTTCCGAAAAGGTCTTATGGAGAATTATACAACTTTTTGAGAATGTCTATGCTGTCTATATTGGCAATGAACAAGGGCAATTTATTTATGTGAGTCGGGAATCTGATGGTTCTTTTCGAGCCAAAAGTGTCGAAGAATCACCGAATCGCTTATATTATCTGATCACACCTGAAGGCGCGCGAGGTGATTTTTATAATCAAACTATCTATGACCCGCGAATCCGACCTTGGTACACTAAAACTCTCGCCTTAAATGCACCAAATTGGAGTCCAATTTATGCCTTTCCCAATGGTAAATTAGGGATTACTGCATCCCATCCACTTTCTGACAGTCAAGGTCAATTTATCGGCGTGATTGGGGTGGATTTTGTGCTAACTTTAATTAATGATTTTTTGGGAGGTTTGGAAGTTAGCCCCAATGGGGAAGTTTTTATTTTGGAATCCTCCGGTTTATTAGTGGCTTCCTCCACCAATTTTCCCCCCTATACAATCGATGATCAAAATGTAGATAAACGCCTGCATGTCTCCCAGGTTAATCACCCATTAATTAGCGGCACAGCAGCATATTTTAGCCAAAATTTTGAACATTTAAGCCAGATTAAAACCAGCCATCAAAGTAGCTTTTATATCAACGGAGAAAAGCAGTTTCTTGATGTCGTGCGTTATCAGGATAAATGGGGGTTAAATTGGCTGATTGTCGTAGTGATGCCAGAGTCGGATTTTTTGGGCATAATTAATCATAATGCTAGAATCACTTTTATGCTATCTCTTGTGGCTTTAGCTATTACTATTTTTATCGGTATGTTCATGGCTCGTCGCGTCACTAGACCCCTAGTTAACTTAAATAAAGCTGCCCGGAAATTTGCCCAAGGTGATTGGGAACATAGCGTCAATATTTCCCGTTGTCAAGAAGTCGGAGAACTGGCTCAATCTTTTAATCAAATGGCGGCGCAGATTCGGCAATCTTTTAGTGAATTAGAAGAACAGAATAACATCAGCAAAGCCTTAAATCGCCAGCTTTATGACCGAGAATATTGGCTTAAACAATTCCTGGAAGCCTTGCCAGTTGGGGTTTTAGTATATGATAAAAATGGCAATATATATTATGCCAATCAAAAGTTAAAAGATTTATTCAGGCATGAACATATACCAGAGGTATCCTTAGAAGATTTTGCCGGCATAAATAATTTATATTTAAATGGCACAGACCAGGTTTATCCTACCAAAGCATTACCATTAATTAGAGCATTAAAAGGCAAAATTGTTCCCATTGAAAATATAGAAATTCGTCACCCAGATCAAACTATTTGCTGTTCCCTAATGGCTACACCAATTTTTGATAGTGATGAAGCTATTGTTTATGGAATTGCAGTTTTTGAAGATATTACTCAGCGCCGACAAGCCGAGATGGAACGTCAAAACTTTACCAAGCAATTAAAAGAGAAAAACGATGCTCTCAAGCGTATGGATGAACTCAAAGATGAGTTTCTCGCTAATACATCCCATGAACTGCGTACTCCCCTTAATGGTATGATTGGCTTGTCTGAATCAATGCTTGATGGTGTGGGGGGACCTTTAACAGAACTTCAGCGCCAAAACTTGTCTATGATTGCTAAAAGTGGACATCGTTTATCTACTCTAGTTAATGATATTCTTGACTTCTCTAAATTGCGCCATCAAACCTTAGAGCTAAAACTGCAACCTTTAGGTCTTCGCGAAATTGTGGAAGTGATTGTAGTGCTAAGTAAACCTCTAATTGGCAATAAAGATATTGAGTTAATTAATGAAATACCTGCTGATTTTCCGGCGGTTAATGCTGATGAAAATCGCCTGCAACAGATTCTGTATAATTTAATTGGTAATGCCATTAAGTTTACGGATTCGGGAACTGTGAAAATTACCGCCTCGGTGTTAGATACAGAGGTAAATCACTCCACTGCTGTGATTAATATTTATGATACTGGCATTGGTATTCCCCCAGACAAACATCATCGTATTTTTGAATCCTTTGAACAGGGTGATGGCTCAACGGCGCGACAATATGGCGGCACGGGTTTGGGTTTAGCTATTACTAAACAGTTGGTGGAATTACACCAGGGTAAAATATGGTTAGATTCAGTGGTGGACTCCGGTTCTACTTTTTCCTTTACCCTTCCTATAAGTGAGGAAATACCAGAAACTATTGTTAAGCCGGACTCACTACTGGTTAATGAGGCGGCGCTGGTGAATGCTGATGTATTGTGGGATGCTGCCATACCAGAAACTGAAAATCATCAATCTATGGCGGGGTCTAAGTTGTCTCCAGATAGCAATCAGTTTAAAATTCTGATTGTTGATGATGACCCCATTAATTTACAGGTTTTGGCGAATTATCTTTATTTGGAAAATTATGCTGTTACTCAGGCTACTAATGGTATGGAAGCACTGGAAATTTTAGAGTCTGGTTTTATTCCAGATCTGATTTTATTGGATGTGATGATGCCTCGGATGACTGGTTATGAAGTGACGGAAAAAATTAGGGAAGATTGGCCGCCGCATCAACTGCCAATTATGATGTTAACAGCGAAAAATCGGATTTCTGATTTAGTGGTGGGACTGGAATTAGGCGCGAATGATTATTTATCTAAACCTCTGAATAAAGAGGAGTTACTGGCACGGATTAAAACCCATATCCGCATTAAAAAACTCCGCACCGAAAAGGCTCATATCCGCAAGACTTTTGGGCGCTATGTAACTGATGCAGTAGTGGCGAATTTGTTAGAAAGTCATGAGCGTTTGGAGTTGGGGGGAGAACGACGGACTCTGACGATTTTAACTTCTGATTTGCGGGGATTTACGGCAACTTCTGAACGTTTAAATCCTGAACAAGTGGTCAAGATTCTGAATTTTTATCTGTCAACTATGGCGGATATTATTACTAATTATAATGGGACAATTGATGAGTTTATGGGTGATGGAATTTTGGTGCTATTTGGTGCGCCTAATGTGCGTGAGGATGACCCGCAGCGGGCGATCGCCTGTGCGGTGGCTATGCAGTTGGCTATGGAGTCGGTTAACCAAACTATGAAGGCTTGGGGTTATGCTAATTTAGAGATGGGAATTGGGGTACATACGGGAGAGGTGGTAGTTGGTAATATTGGTTCGGAAAAACGAACTAAATATGGGGTGGTGGGTAAGAATGTTAATTTAACTTATCGGATTGAATCTTATACCACGGGAGGACAAATTCTGATTTCTGAATCTACCCTAGAAGCGGTAGGGAGAATGGCGAAAATTACCGGAGAAAAACAGGTGCAACCCAAGGGGGTACAAAAACCAATTACTATTTATGAATTGGGAGGGGTGGGTGTACCTTATAATCTGTATTTAAAAAGGGAAAAAGAGTTATTTGTGGTTCTCCCAAAACCTATCCCTTTACAATATACGGTTTTGGAAGGAAAGCACGTCGGGGAAAATGTCTTTTCTGGTACTGTTGTGGAATTGTCGGCGCGGGAAGCTAAGGTTAAAGCTGAGTCAGAAGATGAGGCTTATTTGCCTTTACCTCTGACTAACATTAAGCTGAATTTCAGTAGTGATATTTGCGGTTCTGGTGCGGAAGATGTCTATGCTAAGGTGTTAGAATATCCAGCAGCACCAGGTCATTTTTATATTCATTTCACGGCAAAATCGCCGGAACTAGAAGCTAAGTTAACTGCCATATATCAAGGATTAAGTTGATAGCCCATCATCAATGGGTAGTCTTTTCATGATTGCTATCTCCTCCATATAGCAACGGTTCCGTTTTCACTGCCTCCTATTAAGGTTTCATCATCAACAAAAAAGACAGAGTTAATCACGGCGGGAATATCTGTTAAGGTATTCAGTAGGTCTCCAGTTGATAAGTTCCAAATTTTGACGGTGCGATCGCGACTACTACTGGCAATTTGAGTAGCATCGGGACTGACGGCTACGGAGAGAACTTCCCCTTGATGGCCTGTTAGGGTTATGGTTTCTTCCCCGGTTTGTAAGTCCCAAACTTTAATGGTATTATCACTACTACCACTGATGATATTTTCACCATCAGGAGTAATGGCGACTGTTCGCACTTCTCCGTTATGTCCTTGTAAACGGTGGCGTAACTCACGCATTTCTAAATCAATCACATGAATAGTGCGATCGCCTGAACCTGTCACTAGCCAGCGACCATTAGGACTAAATGCCACCCCATAAACTGTTTCTGAGTGTTCAGTATGGTTATACAAAACTTGTCCAGTGCGGCGATCCCAAACTCGCACAGTATTATCAGCACTACCAGAGGCAATATTTCTATTATTAGGGCTAATTTGTACTGTCAAAATTGGGGCTGAGTGTTCCAATGGTAAATACAATTCTCTGGTTTGTAAATTCCATTCCAGAATCCGCCAAAATTCTGTCCCGGATGCTAATTCAATGCCATCATTACTAAAATTTACGGACAGAATAGCCGAGCCATCTCCGGCGAGAGTGGAGATATTTTCCCCGGTTTGTGTATTCCAAAGTTTGATAGTATTATCCCGACTACCACTAGCAATTATTTGTCCATCATTAGTAGCTGCTACGGACATTACCGGGGCCGTATGACCGGCTAAAGTTGTTAGGTCTGCCTGTTTCCAATAAACCACATTTTGGCATTGTTCCAGCAATGTCTGTGCTTGGGGATGATAGCTAGAAGATTGGGGAATTTGTTGGGCTTGGGTAATACAACTTTGGTAGTTTCCAGCTTGTACTAAATCGGCGACTGTCTGAAACTGTTGGCTATAAAGTTGTTGTTGATTGGCTCTGGCTACTTGTAACTGTTGCCATCTTTGATATTGATACAACAGGAAAAGCAACAGGGCGATCGCCAAAGAAATACCCCCAATCACCAACAAAAAAGACGGGCGCGGACGAAAAGCGACGGATGATTTAGGCTGTTTATTAGCCACTTCAGTACGGGGATTATATCCAAAGATATCTAAGATTTTACTCCACCCAGATTTGGGTAAGATATGAGATTTAATCACCTCGACATCTTCATCATCAATACCTAACAATTCCTTGAATCTATCTAGTTCATTTTGCGTTTCAGCACTCAAAGGATATTGCTGTTTAACTGCTGCTATTAATGCCTGTTCGTAACGTTCTCCCTTCTCACGATACTTACGATAGGGATTAAGTATTTCATCTTCTAAGGCTTCTGCTTCTTCCTTGGATATTTCTAAAGTGACTCGCAGTTCCTCCAAAATTTGGCGACCAACTACGGAAATATCACCCTTATGACTGGCGCAGCGTTGTATTTCTTCTCGGTAAGTTTGGAGTTTACTAAAATCGGTGGGACTGCGATCGCCCATGGTTCGCAAAGCAGTTAAAACCTCTTCCGCCGATTGATACCTTTCCCGATAGTCCAACTGCACCATGCGATCTATAATGTCGGCAAATTCGGAACTAACAATAGTTAAATGCCTCCAGAACAACTGTCCTGGGTTAGTATGATAATTTTCTCGCAGTTGTGATAATTCATAACTAGGAAGTCCGGTTAAGGCTTGAATAGCGACTATACCCAGGGCATAAATATCGCTATTGAGGCGGGGGTTACACTCGAACTGCTCAATAGGCATATATTCTATGGTTCCAATGGGACCTGTGGGGGGGTTATGATTTTGACTCAAACCAATTTCTTTAACCGCCCCAAAATCCAATAGCATTAACTTTCCGTCCGAGTCTCGCCTGAGTAAATTACTAGGTTTAATATCTCGGTGAATTACTCCGAATCTATGGACAAAAGTCAGGATTTCTAGGACATCGTAAATTATCTGAATTACCAGATTTTCTGATAGGGGATGACCGGGCCAAAATTCATCAGAGATGAGATGACCAGGAGTGTAAGACTCCACTAGATAAAATTCTTCGTTTTCCTCAAAATAAGCTAAAAGTTGCGGAATTTGCTCATGTCTGGATAATTTTTCCATAATCTTGGCTTCCTGGCGAAACCGACGACGGGCAATATTCAGTAGCTGGATATCTTCTACCAAAAGTCGCAAATGTTTGATAAAGCAGAGGCATTCCCCAGGTCGACGGGTGTCTATTGCTAAAAACGTACTACCTAGATCCCCAGACTCAATCACCTCTAGGATTTGATACCGTCTGTCTAAAAGTTGGTCAATCATGATCCATGTAAATACTGATGTAAATTAAACCCATAGACAGTAACACTATAATTGTTACAAGTATTTGATGATAGTTGATCCGGGTCTAGTAGACTCAGATAGATATGTAGCAAACTCCCTGATAGTATGATTAGCTCAAAGATACTAATTTGATTACTACTATATCATATTGATGAGAAAATTTATATCTAAATTGTGGAACGAGTAGGGGTCGAGAGAGATGTCGCCATCTCCCCCTCCCATACAAAACCGTACA
>NZ_JARPLC010000063.1:0-28391 GCF_032350395.1 Limnospira sp. PMC 289.06 | reverse complement strand
CCAACGCCACCATCTCTCAGTTATGTTGGGTTTCACCCAACCTACCCAGCCTATTTAGTAGGTTGGGTGGAGGTACGGAACCCAACAACAACATCTCTCAGTTATGTTGGGTTTCACGGAGTTTCACCCAACCTACATGGCTTATATGTCGGGAGGGGAGAAGTCCCTAACGGCCCTCAGTTTTATTTTTGCCCTCCAGCGTTACCGACCCTCCCCGTTTTATGCTTTTGATGAGGTTGATATGTTCTTGGATGGGGCAAATGTCGAACGATTAGCTAAAATGATTAAACAACAAGCACAACAAGCCCAGTTTATTGTGGTTAGTCTGCGTCGCCCAATGATGGAAGCCTCCCAGCAGACCATTGGGGTCACACAAGCTAGGGGGGCTTATACTCAGGTTCTGGGTATCAAATTGTAGTAAGTTGACCCTGTAACATATATTTACGTTTGGAATTAAATTTAGCCAAGTATGACATCTGAACATATCCGCCAACGTTCCGATCTTCTCGGCACTCAAGTGATTACCCGCGATCGCGGCAAGCGACTAGGAGTCGTTAGTCAGTTGTGGGTTGATGTGGACCGACGGGAAATCGTGGCCCTGGGGTTGCGAGACAATTTTCTAGCTGTGGCTGGACTGCCTAAATATATCTATCTCAATAGAGTCTGTGAGATCGGCGACGTGATCTTGGTGGATAACGACCAGGTTCTTGAGGATGATGTTGATATAGAAGGTTACAGCGATTTGATCAACAGTGAGGTAATTACTGAAACAGGAGAACCCCTCGGACGAGTGCGGGGCTTCCGCTTCGATACCCGTGATGGTAAGCTCGAATCAATTATTATCGCCTCTCTGGGTTTCCCACAAATTCCAGATCAGGTCATTAGTACCTATGAACTTTCTATAGATGCGATCGTTAGTAGTGGCCCGAACCGCTTAATTGTCTTTGAAGGCTCAGAAGATCAACTTCAACAGTTGACGGTCGGTGTCCTTGAACGTCTCGGACTCGGTGAAGCACCCTGGAACCGGGAAGAAGAAGGAATGTATTATCCTCCCACGGTTAAACCTGCTAACCAATTGGGTACTGGTGTTCCTCAAGCACCACCACAACAACAATATCGCACCCCCGCCCCGGTTGAGGAAGCCTGGGAAGAAGAAGAAACCTGGCAAGAACCCATCGCCCCTCCCCCGGTTAGACAGCCTGAACCAATTTATGATGATTATGAAGATGATAATTGGGGGGATTCTGAACGGGATGATTATGATGATGCGGAATATGTGCCGATAGAACCTCCCCGCCAAGAACGTCTCTATGCTCGTGAATACCCGCCAGAATATGAGGATGATGTGGAGTCTGATGCTTGGGCTGATGATGAAACCCCTAAACCTTATAAAGCGCCTCGTGTCAATATTCCTGACAAAAAGAAAATGCCGGAATATGAGGAAGAACCCGGCGGCTACTAACTAACCTACCCCCACGCCAAATATTCCGGTGATGGCGTGGGCTTCAAGGTTTAAATATTTGGGGGTTGACAAATTTATAAAAATGTGGTAATAATCGCGCGACTTTATCAAAATGTGGTGATTTTGCAGCCTCAGAGTCCGATTTTTTAGGGAGACAGGGGCGATCGAAAAATGTTAAGCTGACAAATGTTTAGTATTTGACTGCATAGTTATTTATGGCTTCAATTCAATTTTCACGGGGAGTTGACGAAGAAGTAATCCCAGATGTGCGCCTGACTCGTTCCCGAGATGGTGGCCAAGGAACAGCTACATTTCGTTTTCAAAATCCCAAGGCTTTAGCTGATGATGCGACTGAGGAAATTACCGGGATGTATTTAATTGACGAGGAAGGGGAAATCACCACTCGTGAAGTTAAGGGAAAATTCATTAATGGTAAAGCTACTGATATTGAGGCGACTTACTTAATGAGAAGCCCTGAAGAGTGGGATAGGTTTATGCGATTTATGAGTCGCTATGCTGAAGAAAACGGTTTAGAATTCAATAAGTCCTAACATATCCGGTAGTTATGGAAACTCCCACCGTCATGACTACAGCTTGGCGGCGGGGTGTTCCGAGCCATCAAAAAAACTGTGAAGTGTCAAAACTAATTAGAGTATATCCTAAGCAGACCTCTACATATAAAGCCTGTTTATGTTGCATAATTCTTAGGTAGCTGATTATTAACGTAATTTTCCCGAAACTATGATCGAAATTCGCCGCCATTCTCCTAACCCTTCTGTTGATGTCCTTAACCTCAGTTACCAAATAGTGACACCAGAAGCTAAACCACGGCATATATTAGAAGAGATAGTCTGGCAAAAAGAAAAGGAAGTTAGCCAAAAACGCGATCGCCTATCATTACTAGAATTAAGAAAACAGGTCATGGACTTACCCCCCTGTCGAGATTTTCTGGGGGCGCTCAAAACAGCCACGACCCGTCCCGCAGTCATCGCCGAAGTGAAAAAAGCCTCCCCTAGTAAAGGCATAATTAGAGAAGATTTTGACTGTGTGGCGATCGCCAAAAGTTACTCACTGGGCGGCGCAACCTGTATCTCGGTTTTAACCGACGAAAAATTCTTTCAGGGTAGCTTTGAAAACCTGGCGAAAGTCCGCGCTGCCGTAGATATGCCCCTACTTTGCAAGGATTTCATGATCTACCCCTATCAATTCTATCTAGCGCGACTACATGGGGCTGATGCAGTTTTGCTAATTGCAGCAATTTTGTCTGACCAGGATCTGCAATATTTTACTAAAATTGCTAAGATGCTCACCATGACTGCCCTGGTAGAAGTTCATACCCTCGAGGAACTCGATCGCGTTTTGGCAATTGATGGAGTTAACCTGATTGGCATCAATAACCGCAACCTCTCCGATTTTACGGTAGACCTCAATACCACAACTACCCTATTAGAAAAACGGCGATCGCAAATCAAATCCAGTAATATCCTGGTTGTCAGTGAGTCCGGTTTGCATCAAAGCACCGACCTAGATATTGTAGTCCAAGCTGGCGCGGAAGCCGTCTTAATCGGCGAGTCCCTGGTTAAACAACCAGATCCTCAAATCGCCCTGCAACAAATGTTAGCTAGAGCTTAAAAGCGAGTAGAATAATTAGTTCCCCATAACCTAGTACAAATACGGATAGATACCGCAATGGATGATAAGTTAATGTTGATGATTCCGGGACCTACCCCAGTACCCGAAAAAGCATTACTCGCCTTGGCTAAACACCCCATAGGACACCGCAGCGGTGATTTTAGTCAAATTATGGCCGAGGTACAAGAAAACCTCAAATGGCTACACCAAACCCAAAATGATGTCTTAATCCTCACCGCCAGCGGGACTGGCGCAATGGAAGCCGGAATTATTAATTTCCTCAAACGTGGCGATCGCGTTTTATGTGGTTGTAATGGTAAATTTGGCGATCGCTGGGCGGAAGTCGCTACAGCATACGGATTAAATGTAGAAATCATTTCCGCCGAATGGGGACAACCCCTAGACCCGGAAAAATTCCGCGAAGTCCTCGAAGCCGACACTGAAAAGCAAATTAAAGCAGTCATCCTCACCCACAGCGAAACCTCAACCGGGGTTCTCAATGACCTGGAAACCATCAACCGCCACGTCAAAAACCACGGGGAAGCCTTAATTATTGTTGATGCAGTCACCAGTTTAGGCGCTGTTAATCTTCCTATTGATGAATGGGGATTAGATGTGGTAGGTTCGGGTTCCCAAAAAGGTTATATGATTCCCCCAGGACTAGCTTTTGTCTCTGTCAGTCCCAAAGCATGGGAAGCCTACAAAACCGCCGACCTACCCCGCTATTACTTCGACCTAGGACCCTACCGGAAAACTGCCGCTAAAAATACTAACCCCTTTACCCCCCCGGTTAATCTGTTTTATGCTCTCCAGGTGAGTTTGCAAATGATGAAAGCCGAGGGGTTAGATAATATTTTTGGCCGTCATCATCGCTTAATGACCATGACACGGGATGCCATCAAAGGCCTAAATTTGCCCCTATTTGCCCCCGATCATGCTGCTAGTCCCGCTATAACTGCCGTTTGCCCTCCTGAGTCTATAGACGCGGAAAAGGTGCGCTCTATCATGCGAAAACAGTTTGATATCGTTTTGGCTGGAGGACAAGACCACCTCAAAGGTAAAATCTTCCGTATTGGGCATTTGGGTTTTGTTTGCGATCGCGATATTCTCTGTGCGATCGCCGCCTTAGAAACTACCCTCCAACAGTTGACAGTTAACAGTTAAAGCACCTTCCCAGCCGGAAACTGGGTTTCTAGGGCCATCTTGGTTAGACCATCAAAAACCTAGAAACCCCGTTTCTGCTTTGATCATCAATAAGCTGTTGCCAGCCAATCAAAGATTTTCTCAAGTTGTTCAAGGGTCACAAGTCCATATTGCCAAAGTGTCATCGATAGGGGACTTGGATCTGGATACTTATGTTTCTCTTCTGACTTCTTATGTACCCTCTGCGCCGCCTCAATAGAAGCCTGGGAAATTGATAATTCTTCTGTTAAAAAATCCAGAAATTGTGCATATTTTTTAGCTGTCAATTTTAGTTTCACCTCCTAGATAGTAGACACCACCCGATCTGTCTGTTGACTTCCCAAAGAAATCCAAATCTATGGCTGTTCTATAATGTTTATTAAGCAAGTAGCGCCAAACATACCCACCCCTTAGCACCAGGGGTAAAAGCCCACCAGTACCCTCAGCCTCACTGCTACGAACCTACATCGGTCTCTAATTAAATTCCGCAAGATTTGAAAATCACGGCGGACTTTTATTGGTGAACTAGCAGGATCTTGATATCTTCCGCTCCACAAACTAACCGAATTAAGCGGTTGATTCTGCTACGGGTTCCGTTGATTGATTCAGTCGGATATTTAAACCATATCCCTAACAGAAGTTAGACCCTATCAATCAATAGAATCATTCACCAATAAGCGTGCATATAATGAGTTGACCATCCTTAATTTGTGGATTGAAGCGCAACTCGAGCAGACCTCTGGTGACAACAGCTTATTGCTGCTACTTGAGGACAGCCAGGACTTCCGCTCGCTTCTCACACCTAACGTAGATCTGAACTATTGACGGAAAAGCCAACAAAACAATCTACTAGGAACGGTATCATATCACATAAATCTGAATTTGGGTAAAAATTTTATCTCCGCTTCCAGATTTCTGTAAAATTTGATGCAATTGAGCCAAATTATCAGTTCTATACTCTGGACCTACCTTAACTATGCCCTCTCCCCAACCTCGGAAACGATTTGCTCAACATTGGCTACGCAGTCCTGCGACCCTTAACCATATCCTAGAAGCGGCTGATCTATCTCTGGCCGATCGCATCTTGGAAATTGGACCAGGAACAGGTATATTAACAGAACGCTTACTTCCCAAAGCCAGCTCAGTAGTAGCCATCGAAATTGACCGCGATCTTTGTGTTCAACTAGCCAAAAAATTTGGCAAAATCGATAACTTCCTATTGCTACAAGGAGATATCCTCAGCTTCGACCTAAATGCACACCTGAGCGCATTTCCCCAATTCCAACACCCCAATAAGGTAGTCGCCAATATTCCCTATAATATTACCGGACCAATCATCGAAGGCTTACTGGGAACTATTGCTAAACCCGCCCTTAAACCCTTTGATGCGATCGTGCTACTGGTACAGAAAGAAGTAGGCGATCGCCTTTGTGCTAAACCCAGCTCCAAAGCCTTTGGAGCCCTATCAGTCAGAGTCCAATATTTAGCCGAATGTGACTGGATCTGTCATGTCCCCGCCAAAGCCTTTTATCCGCCCCCTAAAGTCGATTCAGCCGTAGTCCGCCTGCGTCCTCGTCCCATAGCATCCCCCGCCCAAAACCCCCAACTTCTTGAGACCCTAGTTAAATTAGGATTTTCTACCCGTCGGAAAATGTTACGCAATAACCTCAAAAGCCAGGTAGAACCCCAAATATTAAACCAACTCCTCGAAACATTAGACATCAACCCCCAAGTCCGCGCAGAAGACCTCAGCCTACAACAATGGGTTCAACTCAGTAATTTGCTATTAGCCCCCAATAATCAATGATAAACTTGCTTTGTGTTACCTTACACTACTACTAATGCGTTCTGTCACCCTTATTGCTCCCGCCAAGATTAATTTGTATTTAGAAATTATCGGATCGCGCCCCGATGGTTTCCACGAACTCGCTATGGTCCTGCAAACTATCAGTTTAAGCGATCGCATTACCATTAACCCTATTGGTATAGATGCCATTACCATTCGCTCCAACGACCCCAGCCTCCCCAACGACCATAGTAACCTCGCCTATCGCGCAGCAGCCTTGATGGTTAAACAATTCCCCGATATGATGGCGCGTTATGGCGGTATCGAAATCGAAATTAACAAACGAATACCCGTAGCCGCCGGACTAGCCGGCGGTTCAAGCAATGCGGCGGCGGTGTTGGTCGGTTTAGATTTAATCTGGGACCTCGGTTTAACCCAAGATGAACTACAAACCCTAGGCGCTGAAATTGGTTCTGATGTTCCCTTCTGTATCAGTGGCGGAACAGCCCTAGCTACCGGACGGGGAGAGGTACTATCACCCTTGCTGAATTTAGATAACTTATATGTGGTCCTCGCTAAGTTCCGTAATATCGCCATATCCACCCCTTGGGCTTATCAAACCTACCGCCAGCAGTTCAGCAGTTCATACATTTCTGAAGCCGATGATCTGAAAAGTCGTCAGCAGCGGGTGCATTCAGGACCTATGGTAGCAGCCATTATGAAACGTGATGGGGCGAAAATTGGTCAGTTGTTGCACAATGATTTAGAGAAAGTCGCTTTACCTGAATATCCCCAAGTTGCAGACCTGCGAGATGCCTTTATCACCCAAGGAGTTTTAGGCGCGATGATGTCTGGTTCCGGTCCCACCGTATTCGCTTTAGTCGAGAGTCAGGCGGAAGCTGACCGGGTTTCCGATGCTGTCCAAAATCAAATTGCTAATCAGAATTTATTATTGTGGACTACTAAATTTATCTCCACAGGTATTCATTTGGCTGCATCTTAAACTTGCCGATTTTTTTGAGAGTTCATCAATCAATTATGTCTAATATGCCTGAAAAATCATCAATTTCTACTTCTAATTCCGGTGATAATTCTCCCCGTGATTCATCCCCCGATTTATCATCAGTCAACCCCTTTCAGGTGCTGATGGGAGGATTATTAGCTGGAGGTTTTGCCATCGCCATGTATTCCTTAACAGCAGCGATCGCTCAAACTTTTGCCAACCAAAACATCTATTCCGATAATCAAACCGCCCTGCAACTTTCCATAGCCATCCGCACCTTAGTAATTGGTGGTGCTGCCTTAGTTACCGGAGTCTTTACCATTGCCTCTTTGGGTTTATTAGCCCTAACCGTCCAAGTCTTATTTGTCCGATTAACTCACAAAAATTCCGCCTCCCAAAAATAGCGAACAGTGGAGACAGGACAACCTTTGTCTCCACCTATTTCGCCTTAATTATACCTTACACAAACGCAGCCCGACCCGCGAACTTAGCAGCCTTTCCTAAGTCCCGTTCAATGCGTAGCAGTTGGTTAAATTTAGCCGTCCGTTCACCGCGACAACCCGAACCAGTTTTGATTTTACCTGTGGAAGTTGCCACCACCAAATCCGAGATAGTAGTATCTTCCGTTTCACCTGAACGGTGGGAAACAAAGCACTTGTAATTATGTTTTTTCGCCAACTCAATTGTATCTAAAGTTTCCGTTAAAGTACCAATTTGGTTAACCTTAATCAGAATTGAATTAGCAACTCCGGCTTGAATACCCTCCGCTAAAATAGCCGGGTTGGTACAGAATAAATCATCCCCCACCAGTTCAACCTTATCGCCAATGGAATTAGTTAGCACCTTCCAACCATCCCAGTCATTTTCTCCCATACCATCTTCTATGGAAATAATCGGGTATTGATTAGCCCAACTTTTCCACAATTCCGCCATTTCTTCAGGAGTCTTAGTAGATTGATCTGATTTGAAAAACAGATATTTACCATCTTTCCACAATTCCGAAGTGGCTGGGTCGAGACAGATGGAAATATCCTCCCCTGGCTTATATCCCGCCGCCGTAATCGCCTCTAAAATACACTCAACCGCCTCATCATTAGATTTTAAGTTAGGCGCAAATCCACCCTCATCGCCAATTCCCGTGCTTAATCCTTTCTTTTGCAACAGCGATTTAAGACTGTGGAAAGTTTCTACACCCATACGGATAGATTCCGCAAAATTGGGGGCATTATGGGGAGCAATCATAAACTCTTGAAAATCAACAGTATTGTCCGCGTGAACCCCACCGTTAATTACATTCATGCAAGGAACGGGCAATATACAAGCGTTGCTGCCTCCTAAATACCTATATAGAGGAATTCCTAAGTAATTAGCAGCCGCGCGCGCTACGGCTAAGGAAACTGCTAGAATTGCATTAGCCCCCATTTGGGATTTGTTGGGTGTGCCGTCCAGTTCAATCATGGTTAAATCAATTAACCGCTGTTGGGTGACATCCATACCCACTAAAGCCGGGGCTATACGATTATTGACATTTTCAACAGCTTTCAGAACCCCTTTGCCGCCATAGCGTTTCGGGTCTCCATCTCGCAATTCTGCCGCTTCTTTTTCTCCCGTTGAAGCCCCAGAGGGAACTAAGGCACTCCCACGGGTTCCGTCCTCTAAAATTACTTCCGCTTCTACGGTGGGGTTACCACGAGAATCAAGAATTTCGCCAGCAATAATTTCGTCAATGTACATGAATTTCTCCTTAATGGATTAAGATTGGTTAATGAGGTAGTTTAACCTCGTTGGTTAGTGGTTTGCCTTCCTCAAATTCACTAATATTCGCCATGGTGGTTTCGGCAATGGCAGTTAAGGCATTTTGGGTAAAAAATGCCTGATGACCTGTAATCACAACATTCTGGAAAGATTGGAGTAGTTGAAATGTATCATCTTGGATAATTTCATCAGACCAATCTTCAAAGAAAAATGCTTCCTCTTGTTCATACACATCAATTCCTAGGTAGCCAATTATCCCGGATTTTATCCCTTCAATGACAGAAACTGTATCAACCAGAGGCCCGCGACTGGTGTTGATTAACATGACCCCTCGCTTCATTTGAGCGATCGCATTTTGGTTAATAATGTGATGGGTTTCTGGTAATAAGGGACAGTGCAGAGAGATAATATCTGACTGTGAAAACAGTTCCGGCAAATCTACATAACGGGCATCTCCTAACTTGATAAAATCATCGTTAGGGTAGGCATCATAACCCAAAAGATGACAGCCAAAACCGTGCATAATTTGCGCGAAAATCATCCCAATTTTTCCCGTGCCAATCACGCCCACGGTACTACCATGTAAGTCAAAACCTAGTAAACCATTGAGGGTAAAGTTATCTTCCCGGACTCGGTTATAGGCTTTGTGCAGTTTCCGGTTTAATGTAAGGATTAAACCCACGGTATGTTCAGCTGTTGCATAGGGTGAATAAGCCGGAACCCTAACTACAGAAATACCTAATTCTTCTGCTGTTTTCAGGTCAACATTATTAAATCCAGCACAGCGCAGGGCTATTAATTTAGTGCCATTGGCTGCTAAGGTTTTTAGGGTGGTGGCATCTACTTCATCATTCACAAAAACGCAAACAACCGGAAAACCAGCGGCTAAGGAGGCGGTTTTCGCCCTTAACCTGGTTTCAAAGTAAACTAACTCATGGGGACTTCCTCCTTGGGCATTCGCCGCATCAAAGAATTTAGTATCGTAGGGCTGGCTACCAAAAACAGCAACTCTCATGGTCAATTATCAACCTCTTCAACTTGTCCCTACTAGCTTACCAGGCGATCGCCTTAACTTGGTTGCTTGCTTGACCGTATTATATGGGATAGGTCAAGGCATTGAACTTAAAAAAAGATTAAGAAAATGTCTATTGATCATAAATTTTGTAGGCAAATCTTGATAGTATTAGTGATGATTTTGCAGTCCGATCTTATTTCGGACAGTAATTAATACTAAAGCCGCCAAGATACAGCCTATAGCATAATAAAGAAAGTCCCACCAATCAAAGGTAGTTCCTAATAGGAGTTTGCCGATAATATGCGATCGCATCATAGCTAAAATTGGCGGATTCCACAATTGCAGAAATTCCAAAATTGAGGTAACAAGAAATACCCCCACCCCTACGGATATCGGGGAAAGATGCGGCCAGATTAATACCACTAACCACACCCAAAACATCTCATAAAATATCGAGGATACGGAATCGTTAATCCACCCATCAAATGGCCCGCTATAAAATTTACTAAACCAGCCAATGGGAATCACAATCATTAAACACATCAAGATTATTAAGCGATAGCGTTTCATGATTATTTAACTTCTAAATTTTCGGTTTCCACAGTAAAAGCAGAGTTGCTGCCATCCTCAATAGATAAAGATTGAATCTGGGATGCAATTACCTCTATTTGTACCTCGCTAAGATTGACAGTAGCATCAAGTTCATCAATAATATCCTGAGCATTTTCGGTCATATATCTAATCTGTTCCAGGATTTCTTCTTTATAGGCTTCTAGGTTTTGGCAACAGGCTTTAACCTGTTGTGCTTGTCGGAAAAACCAGACCAAAATTGTGATTGATATGGTACTAGGAATTAACACAGCTATCAATATCCATGTATTCAAAAAAGGATTTAACCGTTTCCTGGTATGGTTAACTTCTTTCTGGATTAAAGAGCGTTGATTCGCCGAATAACGGTTAATAAAAGAGGGATTTTGCGCCCCGATTTTTGTCGGGTTTAGCTCCGGAATTGCTGACGGTATAGCTGCGGATGATACCCCCGAAAAACCCATCAATAATAGCCATCCTGCCACCATATAGAGATAGGTTTTATTCAAATTTATCATGGTATGTAACCCTCCCAATACCTAAATTTAATTATTTAGTGTTCAGCAATTTTTGAAATTTTTGTTCCTGACAAATGCCCGCAAAATCAGGTTCTTGTTGAGCAAACTTTTGCACGGCATCTGGGTTAATCCGCAGGGCTCGTTGAAGGTTTTCGATCGCCAATTCTCGATTCCCCGTGAGGGCATAGCAACGAGCCTTATTGTACCAGATTTTATAAAAATTAGGACGAATTTTAGCAGCCTGATTATAAGAAGCGATCGCCTCATCATACTGTTCCAAATTCATCAAGGCTTGACCGCGATTATTCCAAGCATCTAAATAATCGGGTTTTAAAGCAATCGCCCGGTCATAGGAAAAAATCGCCGCTTGGTAATAATTAAGTTTCCCTAAAGCCACCCCACGATTACTCCAAGCATCAGGATAGTCTGTGCGAATTTGGATAGCTTTTTCATAGGATGCGATCGCCTCTTGATAGCGCTTGAGTTTGGTTAACACAACCCCTCGATTATTCCAAACCTCAGCCAAATTCGGCTCCAGTTTTAACGCCTGATTATAGGCGGCAACTGCCGATTCCAATTGATTTGACAAAAATAACTTTTCTGCCTGTTTAGCCAGCTCATGAGCCTCAGCTATGATGCGATCGCGACTAGGTGTTTCCGGTTCTTTTTCCTTAGCACTATTAACTAAATCCTCAGAACTGTCGGAAGTCTCAAGACTCTCGGAAGTCTCAGAACTCTCGGAAGTCTCAGAATTAGAATCATCAGATACCCCAGAGGAATTGTTAGCGATCGCCTTTTCGGGAGTCTCCAATACTTCCGCCACTAGGGAATCCTCAGTCTCCGACTCCGGGACTTGAATCATAGTTTGCACCTTGAGACTCTCAATAGCTTCATCAGCCTTAGTAGTATTTTGTTCCAATTGATAGAGAGTATTGCGAGCCTCATTAATACTCTCCTGAATTTGACCAATAGCATCAGCTTTGAGACTCTCAATTTCTTGCTGTACAATAAATACTTGATCCGTCAACTTAGCCAGCAAAAACCAGACTCCCACCCCCGCAATAGTTGGCAACAAAAATAAGAACACTAGCACTAAATTCAATAAAGCCAGAGTCCGACGAAAAGAACTATCTACCTCAGTTTGAACGCGATCGCGCAATTCCGAGTCCGACCCAGTGACCGCCTGAGCTACAATAGTCGAACCCGACCTAGACCCGTCTCCCCGTAGAGGTTCCACAAAAATTGTAGTGGTTCCCAAAGATAGTAAAATCGGAATTAGAGCTAAACTAGCTTGTTGTGGTGCGATAGGATGCTTGATAGTTCCCCCCGCGAGGGAGAAAATGGGGACTTGTCGAGAACTCCGCGTCATAAGCTACTAAGCCAATACTGGGTTAAAATGCTGAAATCTTATCATGTGTTGTGTCGAGGTTCAGGAGACTGTCCAAATGTCTGATTGGATCGAAATTGGTAAAATTGTAGCTGCTCAGGGTTTAGATGGCCAGATGCGGGTATATCCGAATTCCGACTTTCCCGAAAGATTTATCGAACCCGGAACCCGCTGGCTACAAAAACCCGGACAAAATGAACCATCACCCGTAGAACTTCTGGGGGGAAGGTTTATTCCCGGAAAAGGACTCTATGCTATTGAAATGGTAGGGGTCGAAACCCGGGAAGAAGCCGAAGCCTTGCGGGATAGTCGTCTATTCATTCAAGAGGGCGATCGCCCCTATTTAGAGGATAATGAGTTTTATGTATTAGACCTGATTGGGTTAGAAGTCTTTAATCAAGACACCCAAGACATAATCGGTACAGTAATTGATGTCATCCCCGCCGGAAATGACTTGTTAGAGGTACAGTTAAATTTTACCCCCACCTCAGAAGACCTCGCCGCCGATACTCAACGCCAAGCTAAACTACAGAACATTCCCAAAAACAAACGACGCAAGCGCCATTTCCAAACCAAAGCCAACCAGCCCAAAACCTTATTAATTCCCTTTGTTAAGGAGATCGTCCCCGTTGTAGATTTACAGAATCGCCGTTTGGAAATCACCCCTCCCCAAGGCTTAATCGAATCCCAAACATAGCCCCCCTCCAATACTATCTGGGAATACCGGGGACAAAACAAGCCTGGTCTCCATGGCTATGGGCAATTTATTAATTATCAATTGTGCGTTTCCGACGCTTCCCTTTATTGTCAATATAGCGCTGTACTTCTTCGCGAGATGTAACCCAAGCATCAATAGTATTATCCCAGGTGAATTCTATGTAATGTCGCTTCCTAATAGTCTGTACCCGCTGAAACGAAACATTAAGAATGCGGGCTACATCAGCCTGTCGCAGACCATTACTGGGCTGTGATAAATTAGCCTTAACAGTTTTGATATCCTTGATAGCATCCAAAGAACTTAATTTATTTTGCATCAAATTAATCGAGATTGCCGAAGGTTGAGAATGTCCATTTTCCCAGCGGTTAATAGTTTGTGGGGATACTCCGAGAAATTGCGCCAGTTCAGCTTGGGACAACTCCAAATCTTCCCGGAGTTGACGCAGCAGTTGCGGGATATCCTGTAAATTTGTTTCTGATAGCAACATGGGTTTAATCATCATAAGAGGTGTGGGATGGAGCAATTTTGCCGTAGTCAGGCTGACAGGGAACTAATGGGCAGCCCTTATATTTAGGTTAAGATAAATTCCCACAAACACCAACAGTAATTTCTCGGACATTTCTCGCATTTTTAACACCAATCACTGCTAAGATGTCCGTAAAAATACGGAGATTTTGATTGCCAAAAGCGATCGCATTCATGAAAACACCCCTCAGCGTCCCATCTGACAACGCCCCCAGGCCTGTGAAAATTACCATCAATCCCCAAAATGGCAATTAATTTGGGCATTTTCGAGCAATACTTCAACCTTGCTTTAAAATGAGTTCTGGACTTGCAGACTGACTATATTGAAAAAATTATGCCTGTTCTTCGCTATTTGATGGCTGTGGGAGTGAGTGGAACAATTGTGTTGTTCAATGTTGGGCAGGGAGAAGCAGTGCCTTCGCCTGTTGAGTCCCAGGATAGATCATCTGACCATCCCCTAACTCAAGAATCAACTCTCAAGCACAAACCAACCAAATTTGTAGCCTCACAACTTGAACCAACCCCCATTACTGACCATAAACCTAACGACACCAGCCTTGTAGCTGGTCAAATTGACACACCAACTCCAGAATTGTCTTTAAATCACACAATGGGAGAAGCCTTGAGTGGCGGTGGGTTCATGGAAACCCCCCCGAACCTGGTCAAACATCAGGCCAAATCTCCTAACCATGATGCGATCGCCTTAGAATCAGTAGACTTACCCGGAAAATATCAGGCCAAGTCTCCTAACCATGACGCGATCGCTCCCTCAACTGATGTAAACTTCTCCACAGAGGTATCTTCCGACAGCCCCTCACAAGAAGTGGCTATCAGTGACAATTCTCATACTCAATCGGCGATCGAAAATAATCCCACACCACCAGTACAACTGTCCCAAGTAGAGACACCAGAAATTCAAATCCCCGACTTGACACCCCCTACCGAGCCATACCCCCAAAGGTATCCAGATGGAACCTTACGCACCGAACCACCTTCAATAGTTTTACCCAGCACTAACCCCCTGTATTTTCCTACCCAACCTGGGGAAGTAGAAATCGAAGAAACCGTTCCCATTACCCTAGAACAAGCATTTGATTTGGTGCGGCGCAACAGCCCAGAAATCCAAGTTCTACAACTCCAGCTTGATCAAAATCTGGCGGGGTTGCGAGTTGCTCAATCAGAACTGTTCCCTTCCCTATCATTCACCTCCAGCTTGACCCGTTCGGAAACAGCAGGAGCCACCATATCCACCCGCGCCCAAAATCGTCGGATTCGCAATCAACGTCGCCAAGCCGCCGCCAGAGGCGAAGTTGACACAACCCCCTTTCAAATCCCCTTTGGCTCTACCAGCTTTGATAACTCCCTGCAAATTCAATATGATTTTGGCTTAAATGGAGCTAGAGGCGCACGAATTAGAGAAGCCGAACAGCAACTGCGAGCCGCAGAGTTAGAACTAGAACGGGTGATTGAGGAAAGTTATCTTAACGTCGCCCAAACCTACTACAACCTACAAGCAGCCGATGCGGAAGTCGAAATTCAGCGCGCCGCAGTTCGCAACGCTCAAAAAAGTTTGGAGGATGCAGAAGCCCTCGAACGCGCTGGGGTGGGTACCCGCTTTGAGGTTTTACAGGCTCGTGTTACCCTCGCCAGCACCCAGCAGGATTTGACTAACGCCATTAGCAGCCAGAGAACATCTCGGCGCAATCTCGCTAGCCTATTAAATGTCAGTCAAAATGTCAATTTAGTGGCAGCAGACCCGATATCCTTGGCGGGAACTTGGGAATTTACCCTCAATGAAACTATCATCCTCGCCTATCGGAATCGCCCCGAATTGGAAACACAGTTAGTTAACCGTAATTTAGCTGAAGAAAGACGCAGACAGGCCTTATCTGCCACTCGACCTAATTTAACTGGTTCCGCTAGTTATAACGTTCTTGGACAGCTTTCTGATGACGCTAATCGCTTTGCGGCTCAGGGTTGGGCTGATGGTTATAATGTTCAATTGCAGTTGCGTTGGAATTTCTTTGATGGGGGTGCCGCTAGGTCTAGGGCTAGACAACAGGAGCTGGGTATAGCGATCGCTGAAGAACGCTTTTCCCAAACCCGCAACCAAATCCGCCGAGAAATTGAGGAAGCCTTCTTTAACCTACAAGCTAGTTTTGAGAACATTGGAGTTGCTAACCTAGGCGTTGAGGAGGCTACAGAAGCTCTCCGATTGGCTAGACTCCGTTTCCAAGCTGGTGTCGGTACTCAAACTGATGTCATTAACCAAGAAACTAGCCTCACTCGCGCCCAAAACCAGTTGCTCAGAGCAATTATTGGTTATAACCGCGCTCTGGCTCAATTGAGGCGATTTGTTAGCAATCTCCCCGATAATATCCTTCAAGATCAACCTTAACTGCAATTCACTTGTCCAAGGATGTCGGTTTCCCCAAAAACAGATTATACAGATTATTTGGTAGACACTTTGGGAAACTTCCTTTCCTCAAAGCCTTGTCTGATCACAACAAAATCTCTGTCAACCTAACCTTCCTAGATTCAAAAATTCATCATGGCTAACATCAATTTTGTCAACGAAAACCGCGAAGTTATTGCCGCTGATGGCGCAAATCTCCGACTCAAAGCGATGGAAAATCAGATTGATTTGTATACCTTAAAGGGAAAACTCCTCAACTGTGGCGGCTACGGTCAATGTGGTACTTGTATTGTGGAAGTGGTTGAGGGTATGGAAAATCTCTCCCCTAAAACTCCGGTGGAAGAACGAATGCTCAAGAAAAAACCTGATACCTACCGCTTGGCTTGTCAAACTACTGTTAATGGCCCGGTAAGTGTTAGAACTAAACCTAAATAGATCCGTTTAAACTTACCGGGACTCTATTCCCTAAATTGGGCGATCGCTATTTGATTTCGTTTTCTATGAATGTTTTCTTAATGGCGATCGCTACTCTGTACTACTAAAACCGAACAGGGGGCGCGATGAACCACAAAGTTGCTCACACTTCCCAGCAACGCCTCAATTACCCCCTCGTATCCCCTGCGTCCTACCACGATTAGATCCGCATTCCAGTCCTTTGCTATTTGACAAATGCACCGCCCCGCATCCCCCATTTTCCAATTCCAGTCAGCAGTGATATTCTCGTCCGTAGCACGACGAGTACAAGCTGTTAGCCAACTGCGGATCTGGTCCAGTTCACTCTCTAGCCGATCCTGCATGATTCGCGAGTAACGAGCAATATTAGTCGCGTGAAGATCGCTAAAACCATAGGGGTCCGGTTCGCTAACCTCCAGGCGGTGAAAAATCATTAGTTCCGCTGAGTTTTTTTGCGCTAGTTCCATCGCTTGCTCTAAAACCAATTCGCTATGATTCGATCTATCTAGCGCCACTAAAATCCTGTGATATCCCATGATTTAACTCCCTTTGATACCCTACTTCTCAAGGGTGAGCGCTCAAGGGTTATGGCTCATCGTTTCCCTCCTTCATCTTCCTGAAGCAATTTAACAGGAATCTCGCACCCGACTCGGTTACTCATCATCTATAGATTTCTGAAACTAAGTCTTGGGGAAAAAACTAGACGGGTACACCCTATAACAACCCTACAGAGGCAGGAAAAATAACCGATTTTAAATTCACTTTCGTATCCATGATAACATTTTTTTCTTCCCAAACGTTGTACTTATCAAAAAAAACGAACAGTTGACCACCAGCTATTAACTGATTTTATGGTGGGGGTTTTACCAATCCTGATCAGGCGATCGCTCTTGAAACTGCTTAGGAAGGCGTAAGCGAGGAAATCGATAGAAGGTATTACCATCTTGGTCAAACTCAGGAATAGCAGCAAATACCCCGGCTTGTCGGTCTAAATATTCTTGAGCGACATCAGCACTAACCCGCGCCAAAGCCGCCAACTGAATTAAAGAAATTTCACCATCTTGGGATTCAATTAATTGATAAAAAGCATTATCAAGCTGGCGTTGTTCATCGCGTTTAGAATTGATATTAACCAGGAACAATCCCACGAGAACACCCAAAGCCGCCACAGATAGTAATTCTAAAATAGCCATAATAGCTGGCACAAATAATAATGATGAAAGAGTCAAATCATCGATGAGAGGGGGTAGTGGCAATTAATAAATTGCCACTGGGGAGCCTTTTTAAGGCTACTTCTTAGGTTGAACCAAATTTTCTAAGCCTTGAATGACTTTAGCAGATGCGATCGCATCACCCTGGGTCAAATTCTCCAAGACTTCCTTACCTTCGGTCACATATCCAAACACAGAATAACGACCATCAAGCAAATTAAGTCCCGCCGGGGTCAGTTCCGGTTCAAACAAAAAGAAGAAAAACTGAGAAGATCCGCCATCAGGGTTACTTTCAGGACGAGCCATAGCCACAGTTCCATAAGCAGAAAACGGCAAAACTGGCTGATCACGATAACGACCCGCCGCCTCTAGGGTAATCCCATAAGTAGGTTCATCATCCCCACGCACCAAAATTTCCAGGGGAACAGCTCGATATTTTCCTGTATCCGGGTCAATAAATCCCTCCTCTGGTCCGGGAGGATCTCCGACTTGCAGAACATAGGACTCTTCCGAGCGGATAAACTCCAACCCATCATAAAACCCACGTTGCACCAAATCCACAAAATTACCGGCCGTTACCGGAGCGCTATAACCATCGACCACCAGGGTAATATCTCCCTCAGAAGTAGTCATCTTCACGGTAGCACGGCCTTTGAGTTGGGGAATATTGGCATATTCTGCGGGGACTTCAAAAGGAAATTCCCCAACCATCATTTCCTCAAGCTGAGTCACCTGAGACAACATCTGGGCACGGGTTTCTAGGAGTGTTTCACCGTCTTTAATGTCCAAAGCCGATCGCAGAACCTCAATTTCTGCCCTGAGTTCCTCAATAATAGCCTTAGCCTCAGTTTGGCGATCGTCTGGGATACTAGCCAAAATATCCCCTTCATTGATAGATAAAATCCTAGCAGCAGTGGTAATATCCCCTTTAATAGGACTCCAGCGCTTACCCCTAATGCGACCAGCAATCTCTTCGAGGCTACTCTGAAATTTGCGGATCGGCTCATTGTCAATCGGGAGAGCATAGCGTAGGAGTGCCTTACCATCAGTAATAGCATTACCAGCAGGTAAGACACTTTCCCGTTTTGGCGTGCTGCTGCCGCCATCCCACCAAGCGGCGCTCAGACCAACGGAAAGAACACACAGCAATAGGGCAATCAGGCCAGTTTTCAGCCAGCGTTTACAGGTATTCATTATGGACTCGGACAAATTCAGCATAAATTATTATTTTTTTCCCTAACCCATCTTGCCATATTCCGGCGCAGTTCTGGGAAACTATAGCAGCGAACAGATAACAGACCCAATCCGGTGTGCTATAACTCGCCCAAATCGGAGTCAAAATAGATAATAGAGTTTTGGTTAATCTATGAGCCTATGAATACTCAGGCAAGATTGAGTTTAAACCTGGTGCAACTAGAGACATGGGTTGAAGCGGCTAAGTCTCGCAGCGATCAAGGCAGTTTACCGACCTATATTCCTCAGTTAGCTATGGTATCTCCAAAGGCATTCGCAGTTCAAGTTTTAGATTGCCAGGGGAACTGTTATTTATTGGGCAATGCTGATCTGAGATTTTCCCTAATGAGTGTGGTTAAGCCGTTTCTGCTGTTGTATATGTTGGTAGAGTTGGGGGCCGATCGCATATTTGCACAGGTGGGAATGGAACCCTCTGATTATCCCTTCAATTCTCTGGAACAATTGCAAGCTGACGGCGGCTGGCCCCGTAATCCGATGATTAATAGTGGCGCGATCGCTTTATCGGCGTTGCTTCCTGGTCCTGATGGACAAACACGATGCCAAGTGTTATCTGATTGGCTAAATCACTGGGGCGGCTGTTCTCTGCAATTGGATGATGATACCCTCAATTCTGTGCGTTCCGCCCCCAATTCTCGTAATGATGCCATCACCACCGAATTATATCACCGGGGGACTATTTCTGATGCGATCGCTGCCATTGACGCTTACAATCATATTTGTTGTTTATCTGCCACAGTCGAAGATCTAGCTAAATTGGGGATGTTATTATTGCAGCCTCCTCAACCGAGTTGGATAGAACCCTGTAGACAGGTGAAAGCATTGATGATGACCTGTGGCTTATATGAAGCCTCTAGTCGATTTGCGGTGCAGGTGGGAGTCCCTACTAAGTCGGGAGTCAGTGGGGTGGTGCTATCGGTGATTCCCGGTTGGGGGGCGATCGCTTGTTATAGTCCTCCCCTTGATGATACCGGAAATTCAGTAGCGGGTTTATTTTTGATTCAGGAAATAGTGCGATCGCTTAATCTGAGCATTTTTAACTGATCATTAATAGCGGTGCGTCAGCTTAATCGTTTCCTGGGTAAGTTATTATATGTGAAGTACCCCACCCTACTATATAGCTAATTTTGCCATTCTCCCTGAATAGTAAAACCCGCCCAATAATAGGGAGAATGCCATTGAGAGTTTTGCCAGATTTCAATTTGTGCTTGACGGAGTGCGGCGGCGGGAGATAGACCATTGTCGATCATATAACGATAAAATAACACCATTAATTCCGCTGTAGCTTGGTCATCTACACTCCATAAACTCACCACCACACGCGCCGCCCCAGCATACATAAATCCCCTCGTCAGTCCTACCAAACCTTCCCCCCTAACCTGTTGTCCTAAACCAGTTTCGCAGGCGCTTAACACTACTAAGTCAGCCGGTAAAGTTAGGTTAAAAATATCATGAAGTCTCACAAAACCATTGACGGGCTGACCTTCAGAATTAACCAAGGAAAGCACCAATCCAGACAGTTCAGGATTTTGGCTGTTCAGTATCCCATGAGTAGCATAATGAATAATTCTATACTGACTCATTTTGTCACTGGTAGCCACCTCGCGGGTAGCCCCAAAACCATATTCTTTACTAAAAGATTCTGCCGGAAATAAAGATACAATTTGTTCCGCTTCCGTCTGTGTAAAAGGTAGGCGGTCAAATAATATACCAGACTCTCGCGCTGACTGTTCTAAATCAGGAGGCAAAGAAGTTGAATTAATCTCATTAGTATGATTTAATCTTTCGTCATTAATCCCAAATACCGGATCTGCTAAAATTGCTAAGTATCTTTCTGCCGGCTTTCGACCTAACATTTCATTTCTCAAAACCGCCAAAGCCGAAGCAGAAGGGAGGGTGACTAATTCTCTGGTAATAATTAAAGGGCGATATTCTTCATCACTTGATTGATAAGCAAGAGCCACGAAAGGGACAAAATTTAATACCCCATCAGGGACAATTAAAACTCTGTTTTTGTCCTCATAATTAGACAAGGGTTCTAGGAGAATTTGACCTAAGTTTTTGGCGGCATTTTCTGCCAAAGTCCGCCGGATTCTGAGATTCCCAAAAATGAAACTATCTCGAAATCTCTTAGTCTCAGCTTCTAAGACTTCTCTACCTGGGAGTTCATAACTACTAATAGAGTTGTAAGTAACCGCCCAGAGAAAACTCCGTTTTTCACCAATAGAATAAGTTAATAATAAACTATCTTGGTCGATAACCCTTTCTTGAATCTCAGCCAAATTTAAAGGTTCTGGTTGAGTCAGGGCTGCATAGCGGGGACTGGTAGCGCGAATTTGACCTAAAATACTGCGGTATTTAATTAATAGCTGTTCTAATTCCTGATCAATAGCCGTTTTTTGAGAGTCTGTATGCTGTTGACTGAGGAGTTGAATGCGACGCTCTTCTACAGCGGCTAATTGTTGCTGAATTTGTTGTTTTTCCGCTAATATTTGCGGGTCGATACCTCCTTGTACTTCCCCGGACATTTCGGCTAGTAAATCTAAAAGCGATCGCGCTTTTGCTCGTTCACTAACTGCTAAGGCTAAACCATCATATCCTTGTCCCGGATTTTGTTGATCCAACTCCATTAACAAGTCAATATAAAACTCATAATATTCTTGTTTGGATGCAAAAAATGAGGTTCTTAAATCTTGACTAACCACATTAGTTCGCAAATCTTCTATAATCTCAATGGCGGCTTGAATAGCACTCAGAGAATCATCTTGATTACCTAACCCCCTATGGGCGATCGCTATCCGATATAAAGATAAGGCTTCCCTAGGGCGATCGCCAATTTCTTGGCGCACAACTAAAGCCTGCTGATAAAATTCTAAAGCCCGGTCAAACTCTCCCAGTGCCGCATAAACCACACCGATATTATTTAAAGTGCTTCCCAGTCCGCTACGGTTGCCAATTTCCTCCCATAAAGGTAACGCTTGCTGATAAGACTGTTGTGCAGCATTCCAGTTTTCCAACCTGGTATAGGTAAAGCCAATATTATTAAGAGTAGTAGCCTCTCCCCGACGATCGCCAATTTCTTGATATCGTCCTAAAGCCTGTTGAAAACTTTGTAAAGCCTCCTCA
Source organism: Limnospira sp. PMC 289.06 (assembly GCF_032350395.1). Taxonomy (NCBI): domain Bacteria; kingdom Bacillati; phylum Cyanobacteriota; class Cyanophyceae; order Oscillatoriales; family Sirenicapillariaceae; genus Limnospira; species Limnospira sp. PMC 289.06. The sequence goes on along the minus strand of NZ_JARPLC010000063.1, from coordinate 6,363 downwards.
AAATCATCCTGAGACTCATGATATAACCCGATATTATTCAGGGTACTAGCTTCCCCGTGAGCATGATCTAACTCTTGCCATAAACTAAGCGATCGCTTATAATAATCTAAACTGAGTTCAAAATTCCCCAAAGCATCATAAAGCAAACCCAAATTATTTAGACTACTAGCCAATCCCACCCTATTATTAGCTTGTTCGTGTAATTCTAACGCTTGGGTGTAAACTTCCAGGGCTTCTTGAAACTTCCCTAAAGGTTCATAGACCGCCCCCAAATTATTCAAAGCGTAGGCTTTCCCCCGCAGATCTCCCCCTTGACCATAAAAAATAATCGCCTGTTGATAGACTTCAACTGCTTTTTGATAATCCCCTAACTCATAATGAATTTTGCCAATTTGGTTGAGGCTATAGGCAGCATCCAAAATGCGATCGCTACTCTCATAATAACTCAAAGCCTGCTGATAAGCCTCTAAACTAGCTCGCAAGTCCCCCAAACTCTTATAAACTAATCCCAAACCCAGGAAAGTCTCAGCCGCCTGGGACCCTAAACCCACTTGTTGATACAATAGTAAGGCTTGGTTAAGCTGAACTAGGGCCTGTTGTAGAGATTCTGGAGACCCCTCTTGTACTAATTTCACCCCCGCAGCAAAAGCCGTCTCAGCCTCTGTCAGACGTGGATCTGGGGTAGTAACCTCCTCAGCTATGGCAACTAAAATCGGAGTAAATCCGACTAAAGCCAAAGAGACCACAGCAACTAAGGGGATAACCCGCCGGGTAAATTGCGTAAACTGAAGCGACACCATAGATTTAATTAGGAAAATGGTAACAACAGGGACCAGTTGGCTAAAGCCCAACCGTGACAACTTTTTTAAGTATGCCTTCTTTCTTATACCGGGAATGACGGCGATCGCCATTACAATGGTGGAATTAGGTATATTAGGCGCTATTAAACCCGCCATAGCCAATACCTCCCCATTATCCCAGGTTAACCGGACCGCCACCCGCAGTTTGATGGTAGAGGAACTCCAGGGAAGAGTTACCATTAATGGTAACCCCGCCAGATTGGGCGATCGCTTAGGGGTGGGAGACGTGATCACAACCGGAAGGCGTGCGATCGCTATTTTACGAGTAGATAGCAATATCGGTGTTTTAGAATTAGCAGAAAACACCACCCTGGAAATTAGAAGCCTATCAGGACAACCAGGACTCGACCCTAACCAAGAAACAGTTGTTTTTATTTCCAAAGGTCGGGTTAGGTCTTCCATCGCCCGTTTTGTTAGCGCCCCATTCCGTAATTCTACCGCTTCTCAACCTCCCCAGGAAATCGCCGCCTTAAACTGGGAAGGAATATTTAGCCAAGACTCCCAAAACTCCGAAGAGTCTGTGGAAGCCTCCCCTTTTCGAGTAGAAACCCCTGTAACTGTCGCCGGAGTTAGGGGAACTTCCTTTGGGGTCGATGTTGGACCAGATGGTAAAACGGGTATTAGCACCGTTGAAGGTATTGTCGGAACTTCCGCAGAGGGTGAAGAAACCCAAGTTAACAGACAAAAATTTTCCGTAGTTAACCTTAACCTACCCCCCACTGTTCCTGATCTAACTCCACCTTTGTCTGCTTTACAAGTGTTTCAGGTAACGCGACTTAGCCCTAGGAGAGCTAGAATTGTAGGACAAGTAGATCCCATGGATATAGTTTATATTGATAATCGGGCGATCGTCACGGATTCCGAAGGTAAATTCGATTTAATCGCCCAACTCCCCCCGTCTCGCCGTTTCCGAATTGTGGTCAGAGGTCCTTCGGTCCGAGAAAGAGAATATTCTGTACCTGTTCCCTAAAATCCCCGTTAACATTTAACCCAGATAGACTATAGAGACAGGGTGAGTCCTTGTGTGCTAAATACTGCCCGTAAAGCCTAATTAACCTACCCTGTCGCCGAAAAGCGATCGCCCAGTCCCTCAGCTTTTGGTCAACTTTAACTGTCCGGGTTCCACAAATTTCTCCAGAAATTGTGAACTAAATTCAAACCATCCACGTCAATAGAGACAAATCAATTAATTTAGCTCCGAGGATAATGTAAACTATGTTCCACCAAAAACTCTACCGTTCTGCTACATCCATCTTCCTCACCCTCGGTTTAACTACTGGACTAGCAGCCCCCCTATTGCTACATCAAACCGTAGCCCGCGCTCAACAATTACCTGGTTCTCTACAACGGGAAAGAATTTCCGCCGGAACAACTATTCCCGTAGAATACCCAGGAGCTGAGAGAATCGTTCTCACCCCCACAGAAACGACCGCTCTGACTATGGTAGTCGCCCGAGATATCCGCACTAACCAAGGACGGGTTTGGATACCCGCAGGAGCCGAAATTGTTGGGGAATTGCGACCCGCTTCTGGTGGTTCCCAGTTTGTGGCTAATGAGGTGATTGTCAGCAATAATCGCCGATATCGTCTTGATGCTAATTCTAATGTTGTCACCCGCACGGAAACCGTCCGTCGTGGACCTTCTGCTGGTAATATCCTTAAAGGTGCTGCTGTGGGTGCGGCGGCGGCGGCGGCTTTGGCGGGGGTACTCGGAGATAAAGCGATCGCCACTGAGGAAGTCCTGGGCGGCGCGGGACTAGGGGCTCTGGCGGGAGTCTTCATTGGTCGCGGTCACGTGGATGTAGTTGTCATTCACCCAGAACAAGATCTGACCCTGACAATGCGTTCAGATGTACTCTTCCGCTAAAATAACCCAGAATAGTCAAAAAACCCGGTTTCTCAACCTCACCCACCCACAACCTCAGAAACCGGGTGGCTAGGACTATCCTGCATCCTCACCCAAATCTTGCCAAGAAACCTGGTTTCTCATAGAAATGGGTCAGGGGTAGTCACAGACGCAGCAATGGTATTAGAGGCTAAATTGGCTTGTAGATTTGGCTGGCGGAAAACTCTATCGAGCATCTTTAACCATCCTTCACAACTAGGGTCGCTAGATTTGGGAATAAAGTTCATGGGATGGCCTCCCGTGGTGCGATCGCCATTTCACCGGGTGCGATCGCCCTGAAGTGTCGCTCAAAGACGACAACGAGCCACTGGCTCTCGCCCATGAAAGTTGGCGGGTTGGAGTTCTGGAGCTAGTGGTGGGGGGTTTGGGTGGGAATGGCTGGCAAGAGTTCGTTAAGTTTCAGGTCTAGCTCCTGGGGTGCTGTATCTACTATTTTGCCTTCTGGAAACGCCAGGGAGCGATCGCCGAGCATCAGGTTCAGGCTTTAAGTAAATCGTTGTACAATAATGTTGTACCAGTTATCTAGCAAAAATGATGTTAAGCAAAGAAACCACTTATTCTCAAGCGAGAATGAATTTAGCCACTATTTTGGATCAAGTGTGTGATGAACGTCAGATTGTGGTCATTAAGCGCCGTAATGAGAAAAATGTGGCGTTAATTGCCCAAGATGAGCTAGAGAGTTTATTAGAATGTGTCTATTTACTGCGATCGCCCGAAAATGCGAAACGTTTATTTCGGGCTTTAGAATGGTCAGAAAATAGCACCGCCACTCCTCAAACGGTAGCTGAATTAAAAGAGGAGTTAGGAGTTGAGTCCTAAAAAGAAAAAACCAGCCCATGAAACCCCTAATCATCATATCTCGGGTTATTTTCCTGTATTTAGTCCCGATTTTAAAGCAGATTTAGCTTGGTGGTATCGCACTGAACCCAAAAAAGGGGATAAAATCCTAGATTTAGTCGCAGATATCCTTAATGGTGAACCGTTTACCGGGTTAGGAAAACCTGAACCACTAAAATATATTGCCCCAGATACTGGGTCAAGACGCATTGATTTAGAGCATCGTTTAGTTTACAAAGTAACAGAAAATAAGGTTTATTTTTTACAAGCACGTTATCATTATCAATCAGATTAAACTGAAAATAATTTATTTTCCCTCAACGACATTGATGATATCTTCGGGCAAAGCAGAATCGAAATCATCGGCGACGACAAATTCTCCGGCAGATAATCCATAAGGTCGTAATTGCTGACTCGGAGGAATGGGTGTAATTTGGGCGATCGCCTCATGCGATCGCTGGGGGCGGGTTCGGTGAGTTGGCTGTTTTTTTTCCTGGCTGATCTAGGGATTTTCTTGCTCTCCACCCACATCCCATAAACCCAGTTTCTGCCCTAACCTTTGCCGCCTCACCCCAATCGCATTAACAAAGCCCCTTTATCAACCCCTCAACCCGTGCAAACGCAGGAAATACACCCGTCCCAACCAAGCCCCCCCTACCACCGTCACGCCATCAGCAGCAACCGCACAGGAAGCGATCGCACCATCCCCCGTAAAGGTCGCTAACATTTCCCCCGTAGCCAAATCCCATAGTTTCACAGTCTTATCCTCAGAGGCCGAAATCGCTCTTTTCCCGTCGGGGGCGATCGCTCCATCTGTTTAGCGACATATTTTGCTTGTTGTTTTTCGGAATCGGTTAAGTCGGCAACCCCCACAAATCCCCACCGAATAAGTTGATTGATTTCATCTATCCTTCGGGCAAACTTCAAAAGCCGACTCATGTCGATAAAAACACACCTTGAACTCTGCAAAGAAGTTCATTTGTCCAAGAATAACGGGGACATCTCTCGATTCAGTCCAAGCAAACGCAAGTAGCACGGGAGGAAACTGAGCGATCGCACCCGATACAACCAAACCTCGTGAATCGCTTCGACCTAAATTCCCGCTTAAGGGGATTGAAACCGTCTGATTTTCCCAGATTGCCCCTAGTTGTAAACCTATCTCGTAGGGCAAAACATTGACACTTGCGCCTGTATCTAGCAACGCAGTCACGTCCACAGAGCGATCGCCTAACGTGAGCGTCAAGGGTAAATAGGGCATGATGGCAGAGCGCCCAAGACTATCAATGCGTTCGGTGAATGAATATCGTTGTCCATCAAGCATTAGATGCTACCTTCCTTTGCTGCCACCAGAAGATCCGACAAAGCCTGAACAGATGCGCTATCTGTTTGCGGCGACCATACCACTGCCTCAGTCGATGCAAGCTGCTCGAGCAACTCATTTGCTGAGTCAACTTCTCCGGTTAGTTCTAGGCTACACCCTTCCTCCTTAGCGACTGCCAAGAGGAGAAAGTGAAGCAGTCGAAGTTTATCTTGATGAGATAACTGATTAACGGTGGGTAACAGTTCGCTGAGTAACATAGAGTCGGCTCCGGGAAATGTGCTTCTCCATTATAGGTTTGACTGTCCTTGATGCTTTTATCGGATGGTTCTAGCAACCGGGTTGCTTTCCCATCACCACAAACCAGAAACCGGGTTGCTGGGGGTGATTGGTTTTGCCCCAAGTTGAGTAGAGAAGCCCGGTTACAGATTTTCAGATATTCAATGATTCTAGGTCTCGATACCCATTAATGATGCGAACAATATCTATGCCGTCAGGCCGTGGAAGGTAAAATATGATGTAATTTTCCACAATCAAACCTCGGAGATTTGCTTTAATGTGACTGTAGTTTTTGCCCATGTTGGGAAATTGAGCAAACTGACGGCACTTATCCCGGACTTTTTCAAAAAATCTAATCGCTACGTCTGGGTTTATTGCCGACAGGGATGCACAAATTTCGTCTAAGTCGGCTAGGGCAGCATCAGAGAATGAATAATTTCCCATCAGGAATCTTCAGTTTGTTGCTGTAAACGGTTCAGCAGTCGATTAAATACAAGTTCTCCATCTGTAACTTTTCCTTGTTGAATTTGGCTTTCCCCGATTTCGATTTGCTGGCGCAGTTCGGCTAAATATTGTTCTCTTTTATCTAATAGTTCCAAAGCGGCTAATATCATTTCATCAGCCGACTGGTAGCCTCCCTGATTTAATTGCTGGGCAATCCGTTGTTCAATTTCTGGCGTAAGGGATAAACTCATGGCGGCTCACTCCAATACAGATTAACTTGATTATCGTGCGATGTTCGGAGGGTTTCTCGGACAATCCTTGCCTCCTCACCCAAATTTAGCGCATAAACCCGGTTTCTCACCTCCCCTGCACCCTCACAGCCCCGCCAACCGCAGAAAATGCACCCGCCCCGACCTATCCCCCGCCACCACCGTCACTCCATCCGGGGCAACGGCACAAGCCAAAACCCATGTATCAGCGGTAAAACTGGCGATTTCCTCCCCCGTGGCTAAATCCCACAGTTTCAGGGTGTTATCACTCGATGCAGACACGGCTCGTTTCCCGTCGGGGGCGATCGCCACTGCATTTACCCATCCACTATGCCCAGAGAGGGTAGCGAGTTCCCTCCCCTGCTCCAAATCCCACAGTTTCAGGGTGTTATCACCCGATGCAGACACCGCTCGTTTCCCGTCGGGGGCGATCGCCACTGCATTTACCGAG